>CAYLVS010000273.1:0-2457 GCA_964387185.1 uncultured Oscillospiraceae bacterium
CTCTTACAGTCGTCGAGCGGTATCGCCATTCCTACGATGTCTTTCCCGACTCCAATCGCACGCAACCCTTTGGAAGTGGAGCCACCTGCGTTTACCCCTACAGGGATCTTATGATTAGAAATGACACGGATGCCGAATTCCAGCTCAGCGTGAAGGTGGGGGGAACGCATTTGGAGGGCAAATGGTTATCCAACCGAGCGCCGCACTATAAATACGAAATCATAGAGAAGGAACACCGCTTCATGAGCGAATACTGGGGTGGGTTTAGCAGGCATAATGAACTTTACCGCCGAAAACTTACATCGGATGGAGATCCTGTGGATGAAGAGTACATTACTGAAAATCATGCCCTTATGATGTACTCACCCTTTCTATCGGATACGCTCACCACACCGTAATACAAATGAATTGAAGGTTCTTCTCCTTTTCCGTGTTGGATTTTGCAATTCTTCGTATCTTTGTGTCGATAACCATAATCTTGTTCCACTCTTGTCTCAAGGAGTATAATGATATTACGGGTTTTTCCTATGTATTGACCCTAACCCGGAATGTAGTTGTGGGTTAAAATGCGAAAGAGGACGGTTCTCAGGGTGCAGTTAGGGGGCGGAAATGGAAGTCTTCTTCGATTACAGAAAAACAGGAGAGAAAATAAGACGCTGTCGCAGATCGAAGGGCCTGACGCAAAAAGCACTTGCCGATGCCGTAAATAGGACGGAAAGCTCCATTCAAAAATATGAAAAAGGAGAGGTGGAGATCCCAAACAGCGTTTTGGCACATATAGCCAAGGTCTTGGGTGTATCGCTGGAATATCTGCTGAGCGATTCACCTACGGAAAAAACAACAGAGCCGGAGCTCCTTTCATCCTTATCCTGCAGGTTGTATCAATACGGGACTGCAGGACTGATTCCAAATGCTCTGAATCTCCATAAACAGCAGGGTGCTGTGGAACCGATACTACAAGGGGTAATTGATAAACTTCCCGAAAAAGAAAAGCAGCTCTTAGAGTGTTATCAGAAATTAAATGAAAGTGGAAGACGGGAAGCCCTAAAGAGAGTAAGAGAGCTCGCACAGATTTCAGACTACACCGAATCCAAGTAAAATTCTCCCTACTCAAAACTGGTTGATACTTTTGGAAAAGTGTCATATACTATAAGTGCGAAAGTAGGAATTTCATACAATTGATTGGAGGTGATTATAATGCTAGCAGAACTACGTGCCAAATCGCAGATTACTATTCCAAAAGAGTTAATCAATAAATTAGGCCTATCCGAAGGCGATAAACTGGAGATCTTCGAAAAAGATGGCTTTATTTGTATTATGCCTGTTGCTGTGTATCCTAAAAAATATATTGATGAGATTCGAGAGGAAATAGAAGAAACAAAAAAATACATTGCATCGGGCAAACAGCCGGTATTTGATAATATAGATGCGCTACTTTCGAAATTGGAGGAAGATTGATGAGTTATCAATTTACCTTCACAAAACGTTTCCGGAAGCATTTTATGTCGCTTACCACACAAGAAAAAGGTCAGGTAAGTAAAAAACTGTAACGATTAGCTGAGAATCCAGCTCACCCATCACTTAGGACTAAACGAATTCAGGGAATGGATGGATTGTTTGAGTGCAGTGTCAATATGGATATACGTATTATTTGGTATTACGAAGATTATATTATGATTATTCTTTTAGATGTTGGCCATCATGACATCCTGAGACAGTATTAAAAACCTGCCGTAATCTGGCAGTTTACTTATTGCTTCCCATATAGAAGCGGTAGAAAGACAAGATTGACTACTATTTTAGGCAGTGTATAATTACCATGGCAGAAAGCTTAAAGAAAGCGAAACAACATGGGATTATTAATTACTAAAAAGCTTTATAAGAGAAACATCGAGGTCAACTACCTTTACACCTTCATCATGTGCATCAGTCTCACCCAGGGCTTCTGGCTGATTTATCTTGCATCCAAGGGAATGAGTCTACTGCAGTTGGGCATTTTAGAGGGCGTTTTTCACGTTACTTCCTTTATCATGGAGACCCCCACCGGAGCAGTGGCGGATCTCTATGGGAGGAAATTTAGCCGCATGTTGGGCCGGATCTTTTTAATCGGAGATTTGCTGTTGATATATTTCGGAACTTGTTTTGCCCATTACCTGATGGCTTTCGTACTTTGTGCCATCGGTTACAATCTGGAATCCGGGTCCGGAGATGCAATGGTGTACGATTCCTTGCTGGAGAATGGTGAAGAGGACCGCTATATGAAGGTCAACGGCTGGAACGAAGTGCTCTATCAAATTGCACAAGCTCTCGGCCTAATCTTCGGAGGCTGGATTGCTATTCAAAGTTACAAAACACTGTATATGGGTCAGATCTGCATTGTGTTGGTGTCCTTATCGGTAGCCCTCTTTTTCACTGAAACTACCATCGGGAGAGAGGAACAGCAGGTACTGAAAATCC
>CAYLVS010000274.1:0-2454 GCA_964387185.1 uncultured Oscillospiraceae bacterium
ATAGATGAACTTGTCAGACGATAAAAAGCCAAAACTCTTAATCATTCATGGTTTCGGCGGTGGTATACATGAAGTGAGCCCTTTAGCCAAATATCTGACCGATTTAGGATATGAAGTTGTGTGCCCAGTCTTAAAAGGCCATTCGCAGAGCAGAAAAGAAATGGTGAAAGCGAAACACATGGATTGGGTAGACTCTGCAGAACTGGAATTGTTAAGCTTAAAGCAACCAGGGGATGAAATCGTGTTGATAGGGTTTTCCATGGGCGGCTTGATTGCTTTTAATCTTGCTCTTAAACATGATATTAAGGCCATCGTCACAATCAACACCCCTATTTTTTATTGGAATTTATTGCAGGTACTTGGAAATCTGATGGATGACCTAAAAAACAAAAGGCTCTACCATAGCAAAAGATATCTACGCGCAAAAAATAATTCACCCCTAAAAGCAATGCTGGAATTTCTTTTTTTACTTCACAAAACCAAACAAAGGCTAAGTGAGATAAATTGTCCGGTTCTAATTACTCAAGCAGAGGATGATGATACGGTAAGAAGGAAAAGTGTAGACTACATCAATGAACATGTCTCATCTGAAAGCACAACAATACGGTATTTTCCAGACGGTGGACATTTAATCCTCTTAAGTCCGGCGGCGAAGCAGGTCATGTCGTGTGTTGAGAATTTCATATCTGGTCAGAGTTTACGTTAGAAACACATTATTACACACCAATTTATCCTGAAATTCACTTCTCCTTTAGACAATGTTTCCCTAAGATTTTTTGGAGAAACCTCGTCCGTTTGCTTTTCAAACGTGGATGCACTATGGCACATATTGCTCTGTAATGCTTTGCACATAGCCATCCTTTGTTACGAGGCGGAAGGGGGGCGCGGAATCGCCCAATTCCTCAAGATACTCGGCAAACTCTTCCAAGGTGACGGATTTATGGAGGAGAATTTGAGATCCGGCTGACTCCCAATCTATGATGATATATTCTGTCTCTTCTACCACCTGATGGCCCATGGGATAATTTGCCGGATTGTGAATGTAAAAGCCGTTGGGTAGATCATTGAGATCGATATTCAGTTCTTTCAACCTGTCCTCATCCTCAAGAGTCAGCCACTCGATCTGATCAAAGTGGAATAAGGGCGTAGAGTATTCATCCATATTAAAGTTGGAAATAAACCCGATATAATGGCTTTCCGGTGTCTGCAGAAAATCTTCCGCACTGGCGGAAGATTGCACGTATATCTCGTCGCCAGTCACTCGCTGCCCTAATCCCCCATCACCACTGATGAATTCAAGAGCCACCTGCACCGGATCTAATAGTGACGGTCTATGACCCTCATCGCATTGCCTCTGCAGTTCTTCATAGTATTCGGATATACTGCCGACGGTAAGCGGTATCTCATAGTACACCATACCATTGCCGTCCATCCACCGTTCGACGCACCAGATTCCCGAAGTCCCCTGAGTTAGCGGCTGAGATAAAAGGAGCTGACTGGTTTCTCCCGTAGACAGAGGAAATTTTACAATAACGTGATCACCTGGGTAAGTTTCAGGCGGTTTCTGTCCCTGTTGTTCCAGGTATGACCTTAGCAGGATTTCCCGCCCCGCAACCGTGTCGCCGTTCCCATTCAGCCCGTCATTGGTATAAAGTCTGCCTAAATATTGTGGTTTTGAATCTTTATAGGAGAAGACCAGAGCTGTAAAGCCCATATCGTCATCCTCCACAATCCAACCATCCACCACTTTTACATTGCCTATCGCTTCCTCCCGGATATCCTCCGGTTTCCAGCGGTACTCGATATGCCAGATCTCAACAGGGTCATCGAGTATATCTTCAAAGCGGTCCAACCTTTCAAATGTTATAATCTCACTTTCCACATTCTCAAAATTTGCCCACGTGGCATCTTTATATGCAGCCAGTTGCTCATGAACAAACTGTTCCGCGTAGTCTTGTTCCGTCAACTGCTCTCCCCGGGGGTTTGCCATAAGCCCTATGCCAATCGCTGCTACTGCAATAACTGCCACAACTACGACCCAAAATGCGGGTTTTTTATAATTCAATATGTTCACAATACGCCCTTTCGTGTTGTTTTCACCAAATGCCAGGGGACAGCCGCCAATAATTCGCCTGCCGGTTGACAGGGATAATAGCGAGGCAGAATAGTCCTTTTTAATGTCGCTCCCCAATTGCCTGATTACGCTCTCGTCACAGGACAGGTCCATATCCTCACTCATGAGAAAGACGGCAGCCCATGCCAGGGGATTGAACCAGTGTATGCACAGCACGAAAAAAGCCAGGGGTTTAATAATGTGATCAAATCGCCTGATATGGGTTTGTTCGTGCTTGATGATATAATTTTGTTCTTTCTCTGAAATGCCTGCCGGGAGATAGATCGTCGGCCGAATGAAGCCAAAAACAAAAGGAGTTTGTATGCCTCCCATTTCAAACA
>CAYLVS010000275.1:0-2451 GCA_964387185.1 uncultured Oscillospiraceae bacterium
CTGAGATACTCTAAATTGGTGCGAATCATGTGCTCTGCGTGAGTGAGCATACTGTGCCAGCCGCTGATTTCCTGGCCCAAAGAAAGGGGCACCGCATCCTGGAGATGGGTGCGGCCAATTTTAATGATATCCGCGTATTCCTCAGCTAGTTGCACGAAAGTGGAAGATAGACTTTCTATGGCTGGGAGCAGGCGCTGCTCTGCTTCTATTACTGCGCAAATACGCATGGCAGTAGGAAAGGTATCGTTGGAGCTCTGCCCCATGTTAACATGATCGTTGGGGTGGATTTTCTTTTCTCCCAAGATGCTGTTTGCCCGGTTGGCAATGACTTCATTGACGTTCATGTTGGTCTGGGTACCGCTGCCCGTCTGCCAAACTACAAGGGGAAACTGGTCGTCCCATATTCCTTCCAATATCTCGTCACAAGCCTGCCCTATCGCCGCAACTATCCGCCCGTCCAATTTGCCCAATTCGAGGTTGGTGACAGCGGCAGCCTTTTTCAGCACTGCAAAAGCCCGGATTACTTCCTCGGGCATCTTTTCAGTACCGATTCGAAAGTTCTCCAAGCTGCGCTGTGTTTGGGCTCCCCAAAGTTTGTCGGCTTCCACCCGGATTTCTCCCATGGAATCCCACTCAATTCGTTCCTTCATTATACGCTCCCATGGATCCCCGCTGGAATCAATCCTTCATTGTACTCTCCCTGGCTAGCTGATAACCCAACCGTTAAGCTGGCAAAATGGTGATACTGCCGGTTTCCTTCCAATGACTGATGATAGTAGTTCACAATTTATAAATTCTTTAATATTGTGCACTATATTAATTGACTTGGTGGCTTCTAAACCCCTATTATAGTATTCTTTTTTTATGATTGTAGAGAAGATGAACTATATTTTGCAAAAATATAGTTCACTATTTCTTTTCTTCCTGACATTGTGAACTATTTTCTTCAATTTAGAAAGCCTTTAGCCAGACTTAAAAGCATTTTGTAGTTCACTTCTTTGAGATTTTAGAATTTGTATACTATTCTTTCCTCCCAAAAAGGCAATCTTACTTATTGACAAGGGGCACGCTTATTTTTTCCAGGAGCTCTTCAGATCCACGATTTGGTTGAACACTCGGTTTTCTTTATTGTGGAGGATTGCATCCGCTATATAGTACCCTTGGCGGAAGAACTGGAACCGCTCGCCGGCCTTGGCGTCTGCCAGCGCGGGTTCGGCTATAGCTTCCATTATTTTCACAGAGTTGGGATTCATAATGTTCTCCCCATTCTCGTCCTCTATCATGAGGTAGTCATAGACTCTGACTTGAATGGGTACCGCTGTTCTGGCCTCAACCCAGTGAATGGTTCCTTTGACCTTGCGCCCTTCAAAACCGCTTCCGCTCCTGGTCTCCGGGTCGTATGTGCAGCGCAGCTCAATTACTTTGCCCGTGTCATCCTTTATAACTTCGTTACACGTGAGGAAATAAGCCCCCTTGAAACGGACCTCGTTCCCCGGGAAAAGGCGGAAGTACTTCTTTGCCGGCACTTCCATGAAGTCATCCCTCTCTACGTAGAGCTCTCGAGAGAAGGGCAACTTGCGTGTTCCCATCTCTTCGACTTCTTTACTATTTTCAATATCCACCTCTTCGGTGACATCTTCCGGGTAATTGGTAATGACTACTTTCAAAGGATCCAGGACCACCATGCGGCTTTCCACCTTGGTCTTCAGGTCCTCGCGAATGCAGTGCTCTAGCAGCGCGATATCCACCGTGCTGTTTGCTTTTGCCACACCGATACGGTCACAGAAATCGCGAATGGCTTCCGGTGTGTAGCCTCTCCGACGCAACCCTGCAATAGTGGGCATCCGGGGGTCATCCCAATCCTCTACATCACCGTTGTCCACCAACGCTTTCAGGTAGCGCTTGCTCATGACCGTATTTGTCAGATTCAGCCGGGCAAATTCAATCTGCTGGGGTGGCATGGGCCAGTCAAGCTCGCGGAGCGGCCAATCGTAAAGAGGTCTGTGGTCTTCAAATTCTAACGTGCATATGGAATGGGTGATTTGTTCGATGGCATCTTCCAGGGGGTGCGCGTAATCGTACATGGGATAGATGCACCATTTATCGCCCGTGTTGTGATGGGAGACGTGGGCAATGCGGTAAATGACGGGATCGCGCATGTTGATATTTGGCGAAGCCATGTCAATCTTTGCGCGCAGCACCTTTTCTCCGTCCTTGTATTTGCCTTCTTTCATTTCCTCGAAGAGCTTTAGGTTTTCTTCAACAGAGCGGTTGCGATAGGGGCTTTCCTTTCCAGGCTCTGTCAGGGTTCCGCGGTGCTGCCTGATTTCCTCTGCGGTCAGATCGCAGACGTAGGCCTTGCCCTTTTTAATGAGGGTGATCGCGCAATCCAGCATCTGATCAAAATAGTCAGATGCGAAAAAGAGCTCGTCCCATTCAAAGCCGAGCCAT
>CAYLVS010000276.1:0-1232 GCA_964387185.1 uncultured Oscillospiraceae bacterium
CTCGTCGGATATTTGATACCATTCCCCACGAAGTTTTCTTCCGCTGGCATCGTTAAACGGCTTCCCTGTCTCATGCACACTTTTTGATGGAGCCTGGCTGATCTGCATGATCTTGGAATTGTACTTGCCCTGCACGATGGGACGCGGTTCGAATCCGAAGGCATCCTGACATGTTCTGCACTGTGATATCCGGTTTTGTAAAGATACTAGCCTGTTTTTATTATCATCCACTATCGTATTCACCTCCCAACCAAGAGCTGCTATACTTTCGCTAAAGGTAGCGTACTCTGCCTTATCCAAATTATTAAATACACCCACAGAGACAGACCTCCTGACATGCTGACCCCATCCTATAGGTCTAATTTCATTATAGATCAGCTTGCCTAGGCCTATTTCTTACAGTAAAAATAGGATTCGGGTCCTTAACAGTCAACATTTAGGCCTAAAACCACTGCACTTGATGCGATTTGAGCCTATGGCATCTCCTTCCTGAAAGTAGCTTCTTTACTATCCCAATAGAGTGTGTACTTATGGTCGTAAATGGGTTCATGGTCGCTAAAGCTCAAATTAAAAACCTGCAAGGTATCGTCTGTAAATGCATATGCGTCATTTTCCGCAAATGTTTCCGAAGAGATAGCATTAGACAGCCATCTGTCTTTTTCGATTTCAAATAGCTCGATGGAATAGCTTGTGTATCCTTGATAGGTTACGCTTCCGATGTATAAAATATTAGTCCTTTGATTCTCATTTGTAAGCAATTGAATCGAAACATAGTCAGCCACAAAGGTTTTTTGACTTTTCAATAGATATGTATTAGCATCATAAATTGCAGCGATGGTTCTATCCAGCCCTCCCACGTGTGGAACATCATTCACCTTAAAAAGTACTAGCAGTTCGGAGGAGCCGTTTTCCGTAAAACTACCATAAGTGATGGAATGAAATGTAAGAAATTCACTCATTTCTTCATCTTTCATGGCACTTAAATAATCATCCTGATCTCTTTCAATCTGCATCATTAATTCTTCTGAAATCTGTTCAAATTCTACCGGCCTCTTTGTCGAGCAGCCTGTCAGCAGTACTAAAACCATAACAATCAACAGAAAGTAGGTAAATAATCTTCTAGACATACGATTCTCCTCCTATAAACAACCAAGGGCTCTACTTCCGCCAAGAATGCCTCCACAGGGACATACCCCGTGGGGGCGTCAGCGAATCCGAACAGCGTTGTCAGA
>CAYLVS010000276.1:1242-2414 GCA_964387185.1 uncultured Oscillospiraceae bacterium
AAATGAATTCCCCCAACTCTCAACGTAAGACCCTGTTGCCCATTCCGCCATAATGACAGTTGTTCCTTCCGGCACGTCTAGTTCAGCCAAAGGATTCTCCGATAATTGTTCGGCGCCAACCTTATAAACCGTCAATTTGTTTTTCGTTTGCACCAAGGCAATATCCTTATTCGGTGAAGTGATGGCATCCAGGGCATCGGGAACCCGATCCTTAATCTTTGGCCAGCTTAAGACCAAGGTGTCATAGGAAACCAGGCTGACCGGCGGAACAACTTTAATATCAAAGTCGGAATACGCCTGTGCTCCGTCATTTTGATAGTTGATTCTTCCAACAAGAACCCAGTGTCCGTTTTTTCGTGTCAGCCCAAAACTTTCGCCGAAGTCATCTCTTTCAAAAAGCCTAGCCCCATTGCTTCCCAATGCATGAACCACCTGCGCCCTGGCGCTTGATAAGGAGTCCAACCCCTTCTCACCTAGCATATCCGAAAGCTTTATCTCTGTCGAAGACGATAGGTTATCCACCGGTAAGACCATTAACCGGCTCACTCCGTCATCGTTTTTCTCAACAGCAATATAGTCGTTGCCGATGTACTCAATGGCTTTCTGCGATGAGTCAATCATCATTCCTTCGTCGGCCTTATATTCTCTCTGACCTTCTATGCGATCTTCATCTGTTGCGGTATCCTCGTTCTCCACCTTAAGAGCTCGTAGCGTAACATTGCGCGCCGACAGTGTATTGCCCTTCTCTCCTTTAGTAGAAATATCCCGGACATCGAGTTCCCAGAAGCCGCTGGTTCGCGGAAAAAACAGGTTTTCGGACATCAGTACAGGATGCATCTGCCCACGATCCGACGCCACCCAAATTGTACGGTAAGTATAGCCGGTTTCCCCGGGAATTCGCAGACCCAAAAGAACGCCGGAGGTTTTTCCATTAGCTTCCTGCATCATGTTCTCCTCACTTGAAATAGAGGAGCCCAACATGCTGTCCGCCTGATTGGAAACTTTTTTTAGCAAAAGCCCAGTATCCTGAACAAAGAAAACTATATTAAATTTATCGATCCTCATAGCTTCACCGAGATAATTGTTGTCTACATAGACAGTAACTACCTCGACTTCCTCTGCCTCTTCAACAAAGAAATCGGAATAGGATATATATTTCGACTCCATATAGT
>CAYLVS010000277.1:0-2410 GCA_964387185.1 uncultured Oscillospiraceae bacterium
CAGCCACATGACTTCCCTTCCCGATTGTCGAATCGTAAAGACAACAAAGGTAATCGCAATGAGAAGAATCCCTGCAATTACCTTATAGAGCAACTTACGGCTTATCGATAGTTTCAAACCAGATCACCACCTAATGCATTTGACTATATAATACATTATATGGAAACATATGTCAATCATTGAATGGCATTATTAAAGTTAAATCACTCTGCGGATAGAGGTTGCCCATCCTCCCTGTACAATTCCAGTCGCATAATTCGCGGATCATACTTTTCAAGGGGAATTCCGGAAAATTCAAACAGCGACCCCAGAAGCAGTTCCGGATTTAGATTGGATTCGCTTCCTGCCCGGATTTTTAAAGTAAGAACCTGTTGGCCCTCATCGTCAACAACAGTTTGCAGTTGATCAATCATAGGCTTGATATCGATCTCCACTGTTTCCTTCCCCTTCTTGGCACGCTTTGATACGGAAATGACATCCTGGACAAGATAATCTTTCAGTTGCTGATCTGTTGGAAATGCGTGACCTTCAGGCAGTCTGATCTCATAATCTGCCCAACGAACAAGGGCAGCTGCAGTCTTTCGAGAATCGGAAATAACGCGACAATCCAGCACTTTAACACCGTAAGGCAGTGAACTGTTCATGGAATCCACAAGAAACCCTTCGTTATAAGGCATTCTCGTTTCAAATTCCAAATACTCTCCCACACTGGTATAACCCAGAGATAAAGGCTGGCCAAAACTCATTTTCGGATGGGGATTGAAGCCCAAAGAGTAAACCAGATCAATCCCTACCCGCTTGAATGTCCTGCGAAACAGACGAAGGAGATCCAAATGGGAGGTATAGCGAAGCGGTCCTGTCTTTTCAAATTTCAGCAGATATCGGTTCATACTGTCCCCTCCCTATCGCAATTCACATAACGATTTATGCCACAACCGGTACAGCCTTCCCTGCAATCGGGCGTCTGCTGACCCTCAACCGCCCTTTCCCACTCGCTACGAAGGTAAGTATCATCAACACCGCTGTCGATGAGAGACCATGGAAGAACACTTCCCTCGCAGACCTTTCCCGAGGTGTAGAAATTCGGGTCTAGGCCGGAGTCATTCAGTGCATCCACCCATTTTTCGTATTTAAAATGCTCTCTCCACCCGTCAAACTTGCATCCCACTTTCCAGGCTTTATAAATTGCCTCACTTAATCGTCTGTCTCCCCTGGCCAGTACAGCCTCTATCTGGCTGGCCTCGGTGCCGTGGTAGCTGAATTGGGCGCCTTTAATCTTTCTGAATTGGTCCTTCAGGTAATAGTGCTTTTCCCGGAAGATTTCAGGACTGTCCTGTGCAACCCATTGAAAAGGCGTATGAGGCTTTGGGACAAAATTGGAAGCACTTACATTGATCCGAAATTTGCCTCCCCTTCTCCCCCCGTTATGTTCATAATAAATGGCCATGATGTTTTTTGCTATTTCCGCGATTCCATCGAGATCTTCAAAAGTTTCCGTAGGGAGACCTATCATAAAGTAGAGCTTGACGCTATTCCATCCCAGTTCTATCGCTTGCTTCATGCCACTGTAAATATCATCATCGCTTATGCACTTATTGATGACGTCCCGCAACCGCTGTGTTCCTGCCTCTGGGGCAAAGGTCAATCCTGTCTTCTTGTAGCCTTGTATTTCGCTGAGAACCCGGAAAGAAAATGTATCCAGACGCAGAGATGGAAGAGAAATTGCAACATTTCTTTCCTTCCCGGTTCTGACCAGTTCTGTTGCCAGACCTTCAAACTCAGAATAATCGCTTGTAGACAGTGATAGAAGAGAAAGCTCATCGTGTCCAGTTGAAGCGAGCTGTTTTTCAATCAGATCCAATGCACAGTCCTTGGAGCGTTCCCTCACAGGCCGATAAATCATTCCTGCTTGGCAAAAGCGGCATCCTCTGGTGCAACCGCGAAAGAGCTCCATAACCGACCGGTCATGCACCACTTCAATGAGAGGAACAATGGGCTTGTCCGGAAAGGGTGTAGCATCCATATTGGTTACAATACACTTCCTCACTTGGCCCGGTGCATCGGCAACTACTTTGTCAATGGATTCTAACCTTCCATCTTCGCGGTATACCGGCTGATAGAAACTCGGGACATAAATACCCGGTAAGCGGGATACTGTTGACAGAAAATCATTACGGTTACCTTCTCTTTTTTTCCAGTCGGCATGTGCATTGCAAATAGCAATGTTTGACTCCTCTCCATCGCCTATGACAAAAAAGTCAAAGAACTCCGCAACGGGCTCGGGATTGAAGGAACAAGGGCCGCCACCGACCACAAAGGGATGCTGTTCTTCCCGGTCACAGCTCTTTAGAGGAATGCCGGCAAGATCCAGCATATTGAGCACATTGGTGTAGCAGAGCTCATATTGTAA
>CAYLVS010000278.1:0-2399 GCA_964387185.1 uncultured Oscillospiraceae bacterium
AATATCTTCGATTTTGTCGATGTCATAGTAAACCTCCCAGCCTGTATGACCTGCATGGAGGCCTACATCAAAGTAATAATAACCGGATTAAACAGCAAATGTCAACCGGGCAGATCCCAATATATTTTTCCCTTATATAGGGTAAAAATCAAGCCGATGGAACGGATCTTACCTATTTTCATCCCCGCATTAAGAATCGGAATCGCCAAAGAACTGGATGGAAACTGGATCCTGTCCCTCCATCGCAGCAAATATCTCGGGCTTGAGTGTAGATCCCAGTTCGTCTACGGAGAAAGAAAAACTTTGCATTCCTGCAACATATGGTGCAATGTCGTAAAGGGAGAAGTATACGATTAGGTTTTCACCATTAATCAAGAAGTCATAGTTTCCATTGTATCCGGCCACGGTATCAGCTGCAGATTCAAAATAATAGTCGCCTTCAGCGATCTCAGATAGTATTTTTTCATTCACATACTCCATACTATCGGAATCTTCTTGGAAAAGTTCAGGGAAAGTGTAGATTTGTCCTGTATTGGTATTGAAGGTATAGCTATCCAGCCAATATAAACCGTGTGCACCACCTGTGTAATTGTCCCAGCTCATCCAAAGAGATGCAATATCCTTGTTATGGAAATATTGATAGCTGCTGTTCAGAGAGGCTGAAAAGCCCTCACGACCCTCTAGATCAAGAGCCGCGTTCCTTACTTCTGCAGCTGCAGTTTCTGCCTTTTCTTTTATTTCAGCATTCAGTTGATCGGCACCGGGAAAGCCCTTTAGAATAGGGTATTCAGCGTTAATGCTCAGGTGTTCACCACTCTCCTGTATATAGGAAGACTCTACCGAAAAAGTACCTGTATTAGAGCCGGATTGGTTGCCGTCACAGCCCAAAAGTCCTGCAACTCCAATCAAAATGATCATCAAGACCAACAACCATCTATGTAGTTTCATGTCCAAGCTCCTCCATTAAACAATTTGGATCTTATTATACTATATTAAGGAAAGCGCAGAATAGCATCATTTGAAAAAATATATTAAACAAGACTTGACAATGGCAGTTTTTCAGCATATTATTTACTAAACTAGTAATTTAGTAGATGAGTAAATTATGTGGAGGAACAGATCCTGTGGATGAGGGCTCAGCCACAGGAACGCTTTGACTGCAAAAACAGCCACGGAGTCTGCCTCCCAGGTTGGTCTTGGAGGGAAAAATGAAAATACCTACAACTTTAAAGCACAAACCGGTAATCGTATCGGAGAACTACGAGAATATTGACGGGCGCTCTGCCTACAATTCCGATGCAAAGGGTCTGTGCCTGGGGCTGGCGCAATGGAATGACCGGGGCAAAGTGGATATCTCAGCAAAAGTGTGGCGTTATACCGGCGAAAAGTGGTCAAGGCAGTCGGAAGAGCTGCCTCTGCACAGAGTACTGGATCTGGCGATCTTTGTATGCAGAGCACAGCAGTATTTCCGCGAGGCCTACCGCTTTCCCAAACTGTACGATCCCGACAACCCTGCCATCGACCGGGTAGGCCTTCAGGGAGACGCCATGTCTTTAGAGGTTTGCACGGACAATGAAAAGATAGATGAAGATATTCGTTTATTTCGTGATGCGCTGGCCAAAGACGATGAACTTCTGGGCGAGCGCCTGGGCGTGCTATCACGCATATTAAAGGAACTTGGTTATTGAGAACCAGCCGAAGGAGACCGAACAGAATGGACAAACAACGAAAGAAAGAGATCATAACCGAATACAAACAGAAAAAGAACACGGGAGGTGTTTACCGTATATACAACAAGAAAACGGGCAAGAGTTTCATCAAAGGTGATGCAGACCTGGAAGCAGTAGAGAATCGCTTCCTATTCTCACAGAAAATCAATTCTGCTTTTACGATCGTTATGGCGACAGATTGGGCGGAATATGGACCGGATAGCTTTGCCATGGAGATCATGGAGGAAACAAAGATTGGAAGCGAAGAAAGCCCTCGGGCATTCCGAGACCGTCTGAAAAAATTGGGAGAACAATGGAAGGAAAAGTACCCTCCGGAGCTGCTGTACTGACATCATCCCCCGGAGGGTCTGTCCCCGTGGTTGTTATTCGTAGCGCAGTGCTTCTATTGGGTCCAACTTTGCCGCTTTTCTTGCCGGATAAAGGCCGAAAAACATCCCGACCACAGCCGAAAAGCCGACGGCCAACAGAATCATAAGGGGATCGATGATTACCGGAACCCCGGCAATTCCCATACCGATAGAGGCAATCCCGATTCCCAGGGCGGTTCCCAAAATTCCGCCGATGGCTGCCAAAATCATGGATTCAATGAGGAACTGTGTCATGATATCTTTTGTTCTGGCTCCCAAAGATTTGCGGATACCGATTTCTCGCGTCCGCTCGGTGACAGAA
>CAYLVS010000279.1:0-2399 GCA_964387185.1 uncultured Oscillospiraceae bacterium
CTTACCCCCGGAACTCATGGTTCTACCTTCGGAGGAAACCCCATAGCATGCGCAGGGGCAAATGCGGTGCTGGATATTATTGCAACTGATGGATTTGCAGAACAGGTAAAAAGAAAAGGGGAGAAAATCCGCCAAAGTATAGAGGGATGGGACTTGCCAATAATTAAGGAAGTCAGAGGAAAGGGCCTAATGTTGGGAATACAAATTGAAGATAAATCTGTGAAGGAAATAGCAGCAGAGCTTCTGGTGGGAGGCCTTGTTGTCTTAACAGCAGGAAGTGATGTATTGAGGTTGCTACCGCCATTAACAATAACAGATAACGAAATTGATCAGGGTCTCCACATTCTATATGATCACTTAACAAAAATATAGCCTCAATCACAGGGGCCACGGGGTCCCTGTGATTGAGTTATCTAATAATTCTGAGATTTTAGTATTTTTTAAGGTTTGATTAACCACCCTTTAAGCTTCGCGTGATAATATAATGAGGAAGTACTAATTCTAATCCTAATAAGGAAGGAAGGGAGGTTCTTATGAGACCAGATGATGCCAAGATGTCAGGGAAATCTAAGGTTATCTGGATTTTAATCCTGATCGGTTTCATGTGTATGGAGTTTCCGGGCGTATTCTTCTTCAAGGATAAGGCTGATCCATACATATTCGGATTCCCCTTCATCTATGCCTTCAACCTGATCATGTGGGGCTATATGGTAGTCGTTATTTTGGTAGGCTATCTCATGAATTGGGGCGAACCGGTAGTAGATGATAAGAAGCAGGGAGGTGAAGAGGCGTGAGTCAGAATGTAATTGCACTATTAGTGATCGGCTTCTTTATGGTCTTCCCTCTTGCCCTCGGATTTGCAGCGAGAACGCAATCGAGATCCACTGCAGAAGATTACTTTATTCAATCGAGAGCCATGGGAGGCATCGCTGTATTTTTCTCCGTTGCCGCCACATGGTGGAGTGCGTTTGCATTCCTGGGATCAAACGGTTATTTCTACACGACGGGTCCCATGTACTGGACAGCCATTGCATGGAACATCCTTTTCGGTGTCATGTACTTTGGAATCGGCAAAAAGATCTGGTATATGGGTAAAGTAAATAACTACATAACCGCTACCGATTTCTTCAAACATCAGTACGGCTCTGTAAGGCTTGGGAACTTTGTTGCCGTCATCATGATTGTCTGCACGATTCCCTATTTGCAGATTCAGCTTTCCGGCGGTGCTTACCTGATTCAGGTGGCCTCCGGTGAACTGATTTCATTCCCCTTGGCAGCCATGTTGTTCTACGTTGTCATCATTATCTATGTATGGGCAGGAGGTATCAGAGCGATCGCATGGTGCGATATCTTCTATGGAGTCCTCCTGTTCTTTGGTATGGTATTCGCCGGATTCTATGTAGCGAGCCTGGTAGGTGGTCCGGCTGCAATGTTCCACCAGGTAGAGCAGATGTTCCCGGGCCAGACGGTATTGGCTGAGGGAAGATGGATGAACTGGCTCGCTATGTTCATCATCACGCCCGTAGGGTCATTCATGGGTCCACAGCTTTGGGCACGGTTCTACGCTGTAAAATCGGCGAGAACTTTCGACGTCATGCCCTTTCTCTTGGCTTTCGCTGCAATCGCTTACATCGGATCCATGCTGACCGGCAACGCCGGAAAGCTCCTGTATCCGGAAGTGACGGAACTGATCAACGGCAATGCCGACTACATTCTGCCTACAGTATTATTTAACCATGCACCATTCTTTATCGGCTCTGTACTCATGGCCTGCGGCGCAGCTGCTGCCATGTCCACAGCCAACGCACAGGTGCTTGCCATATCCACCGTCTACACGATGGATATTCACAGAAAATATATCAACAAGAACTTGTCAGAACATCAACTGATCTGGGTCGGTCGCTGGTCGCTCCTGATCTTGTCAGCCACAGCCTACATCATGGCCCTCTATGTTCCCGGACTGCTGGTAACAATCGGTCTTGTCGCTCTGGGGGGGACTGCTCAGGTCATGGTTTCAACCTGCGGCGCACTATTCTGGAAGCGCTCCACTGTAGCCGGTGCGGCCTCCGGACTGGCAGTAGGACTTGGTCTTCTGGTTCTCTTCACCTTCACGCCCATAAAGGCACCCGGCCCGTTTATAAGTGGCGGAGGTGCACTGTTTGCACTGATCTGCAACCTAATCGTCTTCGTTCTGGTTTCCGTGGCTACAAAGCCAAGACCGGAAAAACTGATGACGCAATTGAAGCAGCAGTATGCGGACTTCTATCACCAAGTGAATATGTACTAAGTTTCTCCAACGGGAGAATCATAAAAAGCACCACCCTCAAATGGGCGGTGCTTTTTAGTATGACGGGCATGCCGTCAATCTGTGGTGAAAGTCCACAAGGGGCGTAGTTGCC
>CAYLVS010000280.1:0-2388 GCA_964387185.1 uncultured Oscillospiraceae bacterium
AGCGGAATGTGTCGCCGGAAACAATCAAGTCATACAGGGACACGTTCCGCCTTTACCTCAGATACATTGAAAAACACCACGGTATGCCCCCGGCCAAAATGTCAATCGTTCAATTTGACGCGGATCATATTTTAGGGTTTCTGGTACATCTGGATAAAGAACGGGGCAACAACTCAAAGACT
This sequence comes from uncultured Oscillospiraceae bacterium, assembly GCA_964387185.1. Lineage (GTDB taxonomy): Bacteria > Bacillota > Clostridia > Peptostreptococcales > Anaerovoracaceae > UBA1426. Next base: position 183 of record CAYLVS010000280.1, read on the forward strand.
ATCAACAACCGATTGGCAGCGCTACATAGTTTCGCCAAATACCTGATCTTCGAACTACCCGAGTATAGCGGGCTGCTTAACAGGAGCCTGATGGTACCGTTCAGGAAGGCCGAAAAGCGGCAAATGGATTTTCTGACGGAGGCCGAATTCACTGCTTTGAAAAGCGCCTGCAAAACGGACACGGCACTCGGGCGCAGGGATCTGCTAATGCTCCTGCTACTCTACAACACCGGCATCAGGGTATCTGAGTTGGTCGGACTCAAGTTGAGCGACATTCACATCGACAGTCAGAGCACTGCGGCTTACATTCGCATACATGGAAAGGGCCGCAAAGAGCGTTATGTCCCCTTGTGGAAAAGCACTGCGAAATATCTTGCCAGTTACATGAACGACCATGCGTATAGCGAGAACAGTAATTTGCTTACAAATTGTATCGACGGCAACCTGACGCGTTCTGGTGTGCGTTATCGCTTGGATTGCTTGCAAAAGATGACCTCTGCAACGGTCCCGTCACTCGCAAAGAAGAACATAACACCCCATACCTTCCGCCATACAACTGCCTTGAGAATGCTGCAGTCCGGCGTCGACATCTCAACCATTGCCATCTGGCTTGGCCACGAGAGCATCATCACAACGCATAAATATATGGGGGCGGATTTAGAAATGAAGCGGCAAACCCTCGAAAAAATGGGCGACCCCGATCATTCAGCCTATAATTTTACACCTGATGCTTCTGTTATGGCGTTTCTGGATTCATTGTAAATCTTTGTTTATGCGCTGGCTCGTACGCGGGAAGCGAGTGGTTGCAAGATGCTTTGCTTCCCGCGGCACATAAATTTATGGAACACATAATTGCGCTTATGTTCTTGCGAACATAAGCGGAAAAATTGGCTATTCTCAAATACGCCGGGAGGCGCAACCGCAAGTGCGATATATTACAGCCTTATCGTAACGGCAAAGGAAAATGGCCTGAACCCATTTGAATATCTAAGATGGATCCTTGGGAACATGCCTAATTTAGGAAGGTCCGGTTATGTAGACCGGGTAGCCGACCTCCTTCCAGGAAGCACAGCCATCCCAAAAGAAGTATATTCACTAAGCCAGGACAAAAAGGAAGAAGAAAAACTTCCCTGGGAAGACGATTAAAAACCTTATCACATTTTATATGGTGTCAATGTGCCGGTGGATTTGACGCTTACCCATATTTATGGTATAATATCCACAAAACCAAAGGGTGTGGATATTATACATTGAGTGCCCTGCGATTATTTCGACAGACGAATAGTCGAAATCGCAGATGGCTGATTATACCAAAATTGCTTCGCAATTAGGTATAATACCCATTAACAAAAAAAGATAAGAGGAATATAAAAAGAGAGTTTTGAAATGATTGAATTTATTGAAGGCCTTTTAGCATCCTATGAATTAAGTGACAGAATGACCGCAACGATTTCCGCTACCTTTGCAGTGCTGGTTATCATTCTCGTCAGTGCGCTGATCTATTTGATTGCCAAGAAAATACTGCTCCGGATTTTCAGCAGGGTTGTGGCAAAGAGTAAGTCAAAGTTGGGCGAATCTTTATTGAGAAATAAAGTATTTGAGCGTATTATTTATATCATACCAGCATTTATCATTCACGCATCCGCCCCTATATTTCCTGCATATCAAGTATGGACTCAGCGTATCGCCTTTTGCTACATGGTGTTTGTCTTTTTGCTCGCATTGGGCAGGCTTACCAATGCAGTCGAAGATGTTTACAACAATTATGAAATATCAAAATCCCGGCCGATCAAAGGCTATCTGCAGGTACTGAAGATCGTTCTATATATCATTGGAGCCATCGTCATCTTAGCCGTGCTGATCGATCGTTCTCCATTGCTTCTGCTGAGCGGTATCGGCGCTGCAACGGCAGTGCTTCTGCTGATTTTTCAAAACTCCATCCTTGGCCTTGTGGCCAGCATCCAGCTTGCGTCGAATGACATGGTGCAGATCGGAGACTGGATTGAAATGCCCAAGTACGGGGCAGATGGCGATGTAACAGAAATATCTCTCCACACTGTAAAAGTGCAAAACTGGGATAAGACCATTACTACCATCCCGACTCATGCATTGGTATCGGACTCGTTTAAAAATTGGAAGGGTATGCAGGAATCCGGCGGCAGAAGAATAAAGCGGTCAGTTTTCATTGATACGACGAGCATCAAGT
>CAYLVS010000281.1:0-2383 GCA_964387185.1 uncultured Oscillospiraceae bacterium
CCTTTTGGAAGAGCTGGCGCAGACCGTCAAAGTAGGGTCTCTCTGCGGTTTGGGCAAAACCGCGCCTAACCCCGTGTTGTCCACTATGAAATATTTCAGAGATGAGTACGAAGCCCATGTTTTCGGAGACTGTTGCCCTGCCAACCGCTGCGAAGCCTTTAAGAAATATAGCATTGATCCGGTGAAGTGTAAGAGCTGCGGAATCTGTGCAAGGAAATGTCCTACGGACGCCATCGAAGGTGCCAAAGGGGTTCCCTACGTCATTCATAAAGAGAAGTGTATTAAGTGCGGTGCTTGCGTCGAAAGCTGTAAGTTCGATGCTGTGATGATAGGATAGTGAGGTGATTTCCATGTTCAAAAAACAGACAGTGACAATCGATAAGATGACAGTGCCTATAGATGGAGAGAGAAACCTCCTGGAACTGGTGCGCAAAGCAAAGATTGATTTACCGACATTCTGCTACCACTCGGATATGAGCGTTTACGGAGCGTGCCGTATGTGCATGGTGGATGTGAATGGCAGCGGCGTAGTAGCTGCATGCTCTACACCTCCCGCAGACGGAATGGTGGTCAATACCAACACCAAACAGCTGAGAGATATGCGCAAGATGATCGTTGAACTCATGCTGGCGAATCACGATCAAAATTGTACAACGTGTCCAAAGAGCGGAGATTGCAAACTGCAGAGAATCGCTCGCCAGATGGGCATTGACAAGGTTCGCTTTCAACAGGTGAACCAGGATAAGGTCAAGGACCTTTCATCGGATGCAATTATAAGAGATCCGGCCAAGTGTGTACTATGTGGCGACTGCGTACGAGTGTGCGATGAGATACAATCGGTAGGCGTACTGGATTTTGCTAATAGGGGAGCGGATGCCCAAGTTGTGGCTTGCTTCAATAAGGGCTTAGGAGAGGTTGAGTGCGTCAATTGCGGTCAGTGTGTTAAAGTTTGTCCTGTAGGTGCATTAATTCCTAAATACCAGATCAATGAGGTCTGGGACGCCTTACATGATGAAGACAAATACGTAGTCGTTCAGATCGCACCCGCGGTCAGAGTCGCTCTGGGTGAGTACTTCGGTTACAAGCCCGGGACAACAACTACGGGACAAATTGTTACCGCACTGAGACTAATGGGATTCGATCAGGTATTTGACACAGCATTTGCTGCGGACCTTACCGTAATCGAAGAAGGCAACGAATTCTTGGAAAGGGCAACAAAAGGAGAAAACCTCCCTCAGTTTACTTCTTGCTGTCCGGCCTGGGTAAAATTCGCAGAGCAGTACTATCCGGATATGCTTCCCAACCTCTCCTCCTGCCGCTCCCCGCAGCAAATGTTCGGATCTATCATGAAGGATAGTCTGACAGAGGAACTTAAGATTCCCCGGGAAAAGATGGTGGTAGTTTCCATCATGCCCTGTACCGCAAAGAAATTTGAGGCCAATCGTCCGGAGTTCAGCGTCGACGACAACAAGGATGTTGATTATGTCCTGACAACCCAGGAGCTTTCTCTGATGATCCGCGAGCGAGGCCTCACCTTCAGCCAGTTGGAACCGGGATCTTTCGATATGCCCTACGGATTCAAAACCGGTGCGGGTGTTATATTTGGAAGCTCCGGCGGCGTCAGCGAAGCAGTGCTTCGTTATGCGGCAGATAAGCTCTCCAAAGGCAAAGGAATACAAACCGGATTCGTGGAAATCAGCTCCGGCGGAGTAAGAACCTTAAACGTCCGCATGGGTGAGAAGGACTTGAGGCTGGCAGTGGTAAGCGGATTGGGAAGTGCCAGAAACCTGATCGATAAGATCAGAAAAGGTGAGGAGTACTACGATCTTGTTGAGGTCATGGCTTGCTGCGGCGGCTGTGTCAACGGAGGTGGTCAGCCCATCACAGATGAGAAAATGGCAGTGGAAAGCCGATCCCGCGAGCTCTTTGATAACGACAAGATGCTTCAGTTTCACAGTGCCCATGAGAACCCCTACATCAGGGAACTCTATGAGGATGGGCTCACACCGGAAAAAGCACATCACCTACTGCATACAGAATACAACAATCGTAAGAGGATTCATGCAGAGGAAGTGTCTCTTTCTGAGGGTGTAGGAGAGAAGAACCTTAAGCTGAACATCTGCTTCGGAACCAGCTGTTTCCTCAGAGGCGCTCAGGAGCTTTATACTAGGCTTATGGAATATGTAAGAGAAAACGACATGGAAAGCGACACGGAATTCACTGCATCCTTCTGTACAGAACGCTGTAAGAAAGGACCCGTCCTGGTGGTTAACGGCAAAGCGATTGAACAGTGTACTTTCGAACTGGCAGTGGAGGAGATCCAAAAAGCCATCCACTGAGGAGGCGTAATCCATGCAAGCTGATATCTTTAGAGAAAACAAAG
>CAYLVS010000282.1:0-2381 GCA_964387185.1 uncultured Oscillospiraceae bacterium
TTCCTGGACCATATTGTAGAATCCTACCTGCACCTCCTCCAATGATTTTTTCAGGGTCGCCATATTTCCCTCTATAACTTGGGGCTTGTCGGCAAATTGATGCCGGAAGGATTCTACGATATGGTCCAGGAAACGGTCGGTTGCCAGGACCCCGCTAATCTTGACGGCGGCCGCCAGCATGGGGGTATTGGGAAAGTTGGCGCCCAGTATCTCCTCGGAAATGCGGCGGGCATCGATGGTGCACACCTTGCCGCCCCATCCCCGCAGCTTGGGCCGTATCCCGCCGGGCGACTCGGGGGTATTGATGATCACTGCTCCGCCCTCCTTGAGTCCACCGGTGACATCAACGCTGTCCAACAGGGTTTCGTCCACTACCACCACGTAGTTAGGGTAGTAGATATTGGAATGGACACTGCACCGTTTCTCACTTATTCGGTTGTAGGCGGTGATCGGAGCCCCCATCCGTTCCGGTCCATATTCCGGAAACCCCTGCACAAATTTTCCTTCCAACGCAGCCACGTCGGCCATCAGCATGCAGGCCTTCTTGGCTCCCTGTCCGCCCCGGCCGTGCCAGCGGAACTCCACCATACCATTGCTTGCCATTGTTTCTCCCTCCAGTCCAAGGATAGCTGATACCATCTGCAGCGAGAGGGGATTGTCCCTTTCCAGCCGCCCAACTATTCTGGTCCCTGGCACTTACCTGAACATAGCCAGGTTCCTTTGAAATAAAAAGGCTTTCGCCCCGTAAAGGGACGAAAGCCGTAATGACATTCGCTGTACCACCCGTTTTTACAAACATACCATCATATGCGTTCCCGGTCACGGGGGAAACCCGTCGGAGCCTACTGGATCTCTCGTTCGGTCCGCAGCTCGGGAGTGATTTTCGGACTTCAGACTACTGGTACCGGGCTTGCACCCTCCCCGGCTCGCTGCCACGTTCCCCTGAAACCTACTCTCTCCGTCACGGCCTTTGGAATTTGGAATTACAAAATAATATAGCGACTCGGGCGAATTTTGTCAATCACTATTGTTTTGAGTTGTGGGTTGATATTGCCCCCAAAACCAGAATCACTTAATTGGGATGATTATCTTGGTGAGCAAATCGTTTTCATCTACCTCTTCGGGCGAATTTACATAGCTTCACTGCTGTGTGCGGATGGATTTTTATGTCTGTGTAACAGCGATTTTACTGCCATCTTTTGTTGGCACCGGTCTGTAACCTGGCCTAACGCCGCTGCTTTGCGTGTTCCTCATTCGACTCGTCCGTGTGGTTACATTTCCAAGGGTTGGATAAGATATAATGAAATATAGGAAGTTCTACTAAAGAACCGTAAACATCGGATGTGGGAGGATTTGGAGCGCATGAGCGATAGGTTGAGTATATTAAAGGAATTGTACCCAGAAAAGTTTGCTGATACGAATCATATTTTCGGCCATATTCACCGCGGGAATAGGATATTCATCGGTATTGCAGCCGGCGAACCAAGACATTTGGTACTAAGTCTGGCGGAGTATTTAGAAAAGAAACCCCGGGCTTTCTTTGACGTCGAAGTAATTTATGTTTGGACCCTGGACGACAGTGTTTCTGAAGAATACAAAAATAATTTCAGAATAAACTCTTTCTTTATCGGGGATACCAACCGGGACATGGTTAACCGCGGCGAATGCGATTATACCCCAATCTTTCCATCCAAACTGCCTGATCTGTTTAAGCGCAAAGTAATTCCTCTAAATATGGTCTTGATTCACACGTCTTTGCCAGATGAACATGGTTTTTTTAGCTTAGGGGTAAGCGTCGATATAGTCAAGGCAGCAACTGAAAACGCGGACATTATCGTAGCGCAGGTGAATTCATATATGCCTTACGTGCACGGTGATGGCTTTATCCATATCGACGATATAGACTTCATAGTTCCCTATGATGAACCTTTGTTGGAGTACGATCCCCAGGAGGACGATGAAATTGCTGAGCAGATCGGCAAATATGTGGCCCGTATAGTTCAGGACGGAGACACCATACAAGTAGGTTACGGGAGAATACCTCATGCTATCCTGTCCCATTTGAGCGGTAAAAAAAATCTGGGGGTGCACTCAGAACTGTTGACCGAAGGCATTGTTGAATTAATGCGCCAGGGGGTTGTTGACAACAGTAAGAAAAGCTTGAATACGGGCAAAACCATTGCAACGTATTGCATGGGCAAAAAGGAGACCTATCAATACATCAACAACAACCCTGCAGTGGAATTACGGAGGATCGATTATACCAACAATCCTATGATTATTGCCCAGCATGATAATATGACCGCGATCAACACCGCATTGGAAATTGACCTAACCGGACAGGCTACGGGTGAATCGATCGGCGGAGTCACTTACAGTGG
>CAYLVS010000283.1:0-2357 GCA_964387185.1 uncultured Oscillospiraceae bacterium
CTTTGGATATACATCTGAGTTGTATACCAGCGGCTCCGTGTTCATCAAATAGCTGAGGGGCACGAAAAATACCTCTTTTACCTCGTCCCGGCTGGCTGTTACACTGATGCAGGCATCGTAGTCAATCACCCCTAAAAAAGGATACATGGTGAAGTTGCTGTAGGTATGGAGATAATCCAGAGGTGAGATAATCCTTATATCAGATGGCTTGAGGCAAAGTTCCTCGCAAGCTTCCCGTATGGCACACTCCTCAGGAGTTTCCCCTTCCTCTATCCTTCCACCGGGAAAGGACACCTGCCCCGGCTGTGTCCGTAGCGTTTCTGCTCTGACCTCATATAAAATGTGTAGTTCACTCTTATGTTCGACCAGAGGAACCAGCACGGAATAATACCGATAATACCCTAAAGGTTTGGGTTCATAATTCTTGAATACCTTTTCAAAGTCACTAATTTTCAGCATATTCATATAAACTTCTCTCTAAATATCCACCCACGGGGACAGATCCTTGGCTATCTTTGCCTCCACGGGGCCTGTCCCCTTGGCTGCAAATGCTATTTCAATAATACAACGGTTACTCCATAATTACCCGAAATCCGGGATTCATAATCTTGCAATCCCGGACAGGAATTCAACATTGCACTTTTTCGGTTCATCCAATCTTCACCGGGACAAATCATTCGAACCAGACCGGCCATTGAAGGTTCTTTCAGCTTTCTGTGCACAGCTGTTTTGATCTTTCCTCCGGTCCCGGAAGACCCGTAACCATGAACCAGCACAAGGGAGCGAACTCCTTGCCGTTTACATGTTCCCAAATGGTCTACCATATTGCGCACGGCCATATCTGCCGTTGGATACCCACGCTCAAGATTCACTTCTTTCACTTTAGTTACTGCCATTTACAACACCTTTGTCAACTCTCCCCTGAGGTTTTCACCCATGAGCTCTTTTACCTTGCCAATATTGTAGCCCATGCTCAAGAGATAGTAAAGCTTGGCGACAGCAGCTTCTACAGTCATGTCGTAACCGCTCACAGCGCCGGCTTTGGCCAGTTCCTCGCTTACCTCATATTCGCCAATAATGGCGGTTCCTTTTAGGCACTGGGTGCAGACCACCATAACTGTCTCGTTGCGCTTTGCTCTATCCAGAAGACGTTGCATGGTGCCCTGCCGGTCTGGAATATTGCCGGCGCCGAACGCTTCAATTACAATCCCCTTGAGGTTTTCCGTCATGATGTTTTCAAAGACTTCAAACTGAATACCCGGGAATACTTTCAGCACGGCAATCTGATGCGGCCCAAACTCTACAAGCTTCAGGCCACCGCCGGGTTTTCGGATCATTTTTTCCTCCAGCGTGATTCGGACGCCCGCTTCAGCTAAAGGCGGATAATTGGGAGAATCAAAGGCCAAGAGATCGTCCGCACTTATTTTTGTAGATCGGTTTCCGCGCAGGAGCAAGCCACCGAAATAAAGGCATACCTCGGGTACCGCGTAATTCCCCGCCAGCAACAGCGCTGTAATCAAATTATCCCGCGCGTCGTTGCGCATCTCACTTAAGGGTATCTGGGATCCTGTCAAAATGATGGGTTTTGTGAGGCCGTCAAGCATGAAAGAAAGCGCAGAAGCTGTGTACGCCATGGTATCCGTGCCGTGGAGGATGACAAAACCATCATAGTTATCGTATTGGTTCTTAATATCTCTGGCAATTTGTATCCATTCCGTCAGTGAAATATTGGATGAATCCAGCAACGGATCATACTCAATTAGCTCAAAGGCCGGCAAATCAGGCGAAGCCGAATCCGCAATCTCTTTCAGAGCATTGTGGATGTACGCCTTTCCCGGCGTATAACCGTTTTCCGTCCTCATCATGCCGATAGTTCCGCCGGTGTAGATAATGCATACCTTTTTTTTCATGCTGTTCCCACTCCCAGATTATAAATATTGTTTTTCAATTGCAAGTAACTGTTCTTTGATATGTAATCCGCCGCCATAGCCAACCAATTTTCCGTTGGCACCGATAACGCGATGACAGGGTATGACGATGGAAATAGGGTTGCGGTTGTTGGCCATTCCAATGGCTCTGCAAGCTTTTGCGTTACCTGTCTGCTCGGCCATCTGCTTGTAGCTTCGGGTTTCTCCGTAAGGAATTGTAAGCAAGGCATCCCAAGCGGCTTTTTGGAAGGGAGTACCTTCTGAAGCAAGAGGTAAATCAAACACTTTACGTTTCCCTTTCAAGTATTCCTTAATCTGCTTTGTTGCCTTCTTGATTAGAGGGGTTTCCTTTTGCACCATCCCTGCTGCATCGCCGGGAGTCTCATTGTCGGCAAAAAAGATATTGGTAATGGCCTTGCCGTTATCTGC
>CAYLVS010000284.1:0-2335 GCA_964387185.1 uncultured Oscillospiraceae bacterium
ATATCTTTGTGTTGGACGAGCTGTGGCCGGATTTCAAAGCGGAGCACCTGTACCGCGCCCTGGAATGGTACCAGGACCAGGACGTAACATTAGGAGGCTAAATCAACAATTCACCTAAGCGCGTATAATCATCGCAGGTAATACTATGATTGACATTGACGAAGTAGAAAAAATACTGGACGAAATCGCAGCTGAACTGCCCCAAGAGTTCTATAAGGAGCTCAACGGAGGAATACTTCTGTTGCCTCGAGTAAAACGAAATCCCATCGGCAGAAATAACGACCTCTACGTAATGGGGGAGTATCACCACAGTAGTAGCATGGGACGTTATATCGCCATATATTATGGTTCCTTTGAGAAACTGTATGGACATCTGGGGAGAAATGCGCTAAAAAAGAGACTTGCCCACACCCTCAAGCACGAATTTACCCACCACCTGGAATCCATGGCCGGAGAGCGAGGCCTCGAAAAAAAGGACGAGGAATTCATAAGAAAGTACCTGGAATCAGTGGACAAGAAATGACCTCGGTTATTCTTAATTTCCGGTCTATCTTGGTGTCGTATCTGGACAAACAGCTAATTCTGTTTTTTTGATTCTTCCAGTACTGTCACGAGCAACTTAGTCATCAACGGCGCATAGGTGAAGGCAAAGGTGGTGGCAGCAATACTAGCCGCTTTCTTTTTGTGTATTTTCGGAATGGCAAGCCCTGCTATCAAGCCCAGAGAACATAGACAGACCTTCAACATAGCAAAGTCTGTGACATTCATCTTTCGGATGTAGGTATTTGCATAATTCAATAACTCTTTCATATGAGATACCTCCTTTTTGTCATTATATTCCCATAGTCAAGCCAACACAAGGGCTAGAAGAATTTACAAATTTAATAATTCACGCCTTGTTTGCAATAAATTCGGAAATCCTGGCCCAAATTTGTTGGGTTTCTAGGAACTCCCGGTAATGCTTTTTGACATTTCTGTGGTATCGTTCCAATTCTTTTTTCACATTCATATAATCCTGGAGTCCAAAATAAGAGCAAACACAGGGAAGGGAGGCGTCAAGGTTCTCCCGCATCCTCTGGATTTTTTCCTCATATTGTTCTCGCTGTGTGATATACAGAAGCAGCGGCTTATATCGTATCCAGCCGATGCAAGCCTGGTAGAACCGGGTAATAATTGCTTCTGAATCTGCCCGAATAAATTTCAGTTTGATCGGTAGCACACCGTTCATCAGATTACGATAAGTGGAAAAACCATCATGAAAGGTATAGCAGGGCACACGCAGCACCTTGCGATCACGCAAACAGGTACTTAGAAAAGTATCTTCGCCCCGTGCGCCGGGTGGATTGTAAAAGGGACTGATTCTACTAGGATCCGTAAGATTAATGCACAGGTTGGAACCGGAAATAAACTTGGTATGGTTGGTTTCCTGCACCTCTCTGGCTTCGTTGCTGACTAAAATTTTTGTATCTGCATAGGTAACTCCGCCATTCATCATAGTGGAGTATAGATTGTCCCAGTTGATAATATCATTGCTGATAGCCTCAATGAACAAACGGAAATCCTGCTCGGTCATTCTCTCGTCAAATTCTATATATGGAATGGGTGAGATGTACCCGCAGTGATGCCCATTGGTAATATCTGCGTGCCTGATGTGCTGCAAGTGTTCCGATAACACATGCTGGCCGCTCCATATGGCGGTAGAGCGGGTATTTGTAACGGCCATGGGATATTCGTCATCATCCAGGAAAATCAGATAATTCATCTTATTTTTTAAGGCGGCATAAAGCACAGCGTTGCGTTTCCCTGCATACCCTTTTTCAAAGAACAAGCGAGCTTGCTTTTCAGTGATCACATTGGAAGTGATCAGATCGTCAATTTCCTTTTGAATAACATCACCACCGATAAAATAGGTATCATCGATGAGATTGCGCACATCTTTGCCTATATTGGTATAATCGGTGGATTTGGTGTTTTTATACTTCAAATCATACGCAACAAAAAGATTCAACCGCACGCTTTCCTTTTCTGTCAGGCCGCTTTCTTCCCAGTTATAGACATTGGTTTTTAAGACTTTTTGGAAATTTCTGCGTCCTGTGGCAAATCCGATTGCTACATTAATCATCTTATCTTTTCCCATTGGGTTTTCCTTTCTCAAAGACGGGAAGCGCCCTGGTGATCCAAAGGTTTCCTTCGGTGATAAGACAGGATACGAAAGCTGTCGCTGTGTTCTGCCAGCAAAATAATTGCATTGGAATTTGAGGAAAAGTTGCAAAGATTATAATTCATATTATCACAATAGGGGAAATGACACAAATTCGATCTCTGTTCAGCCGGG
>CAYLVS010000285.1:0-291 GCA_964387185.1 uncultured Oscillospiraceae bacterium
GTACACGGCTACAGCGAGAGCTTTCTTGGCCTCATCCTGCCCGATCACGTAATCCGACAGGGCCTCAGCGATTTCTTTTGGCTTGGGCAATGTCATGGGGTCTCCAAAGTCACCGTTCCCCGACATTATGTCCGCAAATTCTTCCTTTATAATATCCTGGCAAAGCTCGATACATTCATCGCATATATATACATTTGGTCCCGCCACAAGTCGCCTTACCTGGTCCTGAGGCTTACCGCAAAAAGAACATTTCAATTGTTTTGATTCGTCGTATTTTCCCATATTACTCCC
>CAYLVS010000285.1:301-2328 GCA_964387185.1 uncultured Oscillospiraceae bacterium
AATAGACTTTTACTCTCTGGACATTATTACTTTATCGATAAGCCCGTAGGTTACGGCATCCGCCGCATCCATGAAATTATCGCGGTCGGTATCTTTTGCAATACGCTCCAGCGGTTGTCCTGTATTCTCACTGAGAATACGATTAAGCTTATCTCTGGTCTTGATAATGCGCTCTGCATGAATCCTCAGATCCTCAGCCTGACCGCTCATTCCTCCCAAGGGTTGGTGAATCATGATTTCCGCATTGGGCAGAGCAAATCGTTTCCCTTTCTCTCCGGCTGCCAGCAAAAATGCTCCCATACTTGCGGCCATTCCAATGCAGATTGTAGACACATCCGGTTTAATGTAGCGCATGGTATCGTAAATCGCCATGCCGGAAGCAATGGACCCTCCGGGGCTGTTAATATAAAAGCTTATGTCCTTGCTTGAATCCTCTGCCTCTAGGAAAAGAAGCTGCGCAACCACGACACTGGCACTGTGATCGTTGACTTCTTCACCGAGAAAGATGATACGGTCCTTTAACAGCCTTGAATAGATATCATAGGATCGCTCGCCGCGACTTGTTTGCTCTACAACCATTGGGATTAATGACATTTGGTTTCCCCCTTCATATCCTTCGTCAATGCTATCCTTCTACAACTGCATTTTCATACATGAGGTCGATAGCTTTCCTGTTTCTGATGTCCTGCTTGATTAAGTGGATGCCTTGGTCGCCCATTACTTCTTTCAGTTTATCCACTTCCATCTTGTACTGTTCCGCCATGGCCGCCAATTCCTTGTCAATATCTTCTTCCGAAGCAGTCAAATCCTCAGCATTGGCGACGGCTTCCACAACGAGTTTCGTCTTTACCTTTTTAAGGGCATCCGGCTTGATCTCTTCTCTGAACTCGCTAACGCTCTTGTTCAGATACTCAAAGTACTGGTTCAAATCCAATCCCTGGTAGCGCAGCTGTTGCTGGAACTCTTGAAGCATGTCGTCGATCTGGCTTTCTACCATGGCGTCGGGTATATCGACTTCTGTTCCTTCATAAACCTTTTCCAGAACAGCGTTCTTCATATCATACTCTGCCTTATCTTTCGCAATCTTTTCTAACTTATGCCTGATGTCAGCTTTCAATTCTTCCAGTGTTTCGAACTCACTGACGTCCTTTGCAAACTCATCATCGATTTCGGGAAGTTCAGTTTCTTTAATCTCATGCACCTTGCATTTGAACACAGCTTCTTTGCCTGCAAGATCTTCGGAATGATACTCTTCGGGGAAGGTAACTTTGACATCTACTTCGTCACCCACGGAAGCTCCGACGAGCTGCTCTTCAAAGCCGGGAATGAAGGTGTTGGAACCCAAGTTCAGGGGCTGACGCTCAGCGGTACCTCCCTCGAACTGTTCTTCACCGACAAATCCCGCATAGTCAATCAATACGGTGTCGCCTTCTTTTGCGGGTCTCTCTACTACTATCATTCTAGAATTTCTCTTCTGCATGGCATCCAGGTCCTTTTCCACATCTTCATCCGATACTTCAACTTCGGGAACTACTGTAACCTTTATGTTTACTCCAAAGCCTTTTTTAGCCTCGATCTTATCGAATTCGGCAGAGGGTCTGTCTACAGGATCGATGTTCAACTCATCCAGAGCGACCGGGTAGCTGTCAGAAAACAGCTGGTTGATAGCATCCTCATAAAATATGTCTTCTCCATATTTTGTTTCGATCAGTTTTCTTGGGGCTTTGCCATCGCCATGAGCATCTACGTGCTCCTCGTTTTCGGGGTGGCTGCATTCCTTTTGGTGGGCAACGCCAATCGCATCCCCTTTGCTCTCCAAGTGGGCGCTGGGTTTGGCATGGCCGGACCCATGATAGGCCTTTTCGTCTTACAACTTTGGTATTCTTACTATACTTGTGCTTGTGATGAGTGCAGTGTTTTTTCTTTAAATATTTGGAGCCATAAAAAAGGCGGCAAATCATTGCTTTGCCGCCTTTCCTAAGTGTTTATAAATACTATAAATTGTAAAAATCGTAAAATTCAGATAA
>CAYLVS010000286.1:0-2244 GCA_964387185.1 uncultured Oscillospiraceae bacterium
CAAAGCTGCGAATAGTGGCATAGGCGGCATTGCCAAAGTCTTTTTCTAACTGCTTGGTCGAGAACTGGCTGTTACAGCCATATAGCAATGTCTTAAAGCTGGCGTGAATGCCTGGCCGGGCTTTGCTTGAATTCGTGTCCCCGTATACCCAGAGCTTAGAAAAAATGATAGAATAGCATAAAAATATACGAAAAGGATCAAAGAAGCGATGGAAAGATACAAAGATATAGACGAGAAAATTAAGCTCGGTTACGACTATGCAAGGAAACATGAGTCAGTCAAAGCCAGTGATGTCTGGCTAGAAGCTTGGGAAGGCATTAAAGCAATTTATGAAGAAGAAAGACCAGAGAATATGGACGAGTTTGATAAGAAATACAACTGGTTTGAGCCATTCTTATTGAATTTTGTACAAGACCTGGAAATTGAACTTGGCAACGCAGGCCAAACGTTAGATGAGTACTTTAAGAAAAGAATATGTTACTGCGGAGAAATGATAGGGATTATTGACAAGAATGATCTATTAACGATTGAAAATACAAAAAGGGCAATGGCTGATTCCCACTATGCCCTTGGGAATAAAGAGGAATGTGACAGGCTCTATACGAAATGGCTTAATGAAGACCCCTCCTGGGGCTGGGGCTATATAGGCTGGTCAGATTGCTATGGGTTCGGCACGAAAAGGATTGATCCGAATCAAGTCAGGGCAGAAGAGATCATCCGAATGGCATTAGAAAAAGAAGATGTTCGTGACAGAGAAGACGTCCTCATGCGTGCTGCTGAGGTATACGAGGGATTAGGACAAAAGGAAAAAGCCAAAGAGCTTGAAAATGAAAAGAGGCTCCTAAAGAGGCAATCGAATACGCTGATAAAACCGGTCAAGATAGGGAGAAACGACCCCTGCCCCTGCGGTAGCGGCAAGAAATACAAAAAATGCTGCGGTGTAAATGAATGATAGTGATAACAAAATACAGACTGATCAAAGATGAAGCTGACGAGCGCAAACGGTGCGTAAGAAGCGAAGAAAAAAGCATCTGTCCGGTATGTGCAGCTGACATACTCAGGGTTATCGGTAGTCGAAATCGCAGAGCATTCGACAGCAAGGGTGAAACGCTGATCATCGTAATCCGAAGGCTTCAGTGTTTAAATTGCCAGAAGATCCATCACGAACTACCGGACATTCTTGTGCCTTACAAAAGATATCTGAGCAAGTGTATCGAGGCAGTCATTGAAGGGCAGTGGGATGGAATCTCTTGCGAAAGCAGTACCATACACCGTCTCAGGCAATGGTTCAAAGGCATGGAGCTTCATATCAAGGGCAGCCTCGCATCAGTAGCAGCAAGGATGAATGTCAGGGTAGAAGTAGTCTGCGAACGACTTTCAAAATCAATAAGAGCCTATGTTGGCTGGGAACCGGGATGGCTAGCAAGAACTGTCCGTATACTAGTAAATACAAACAATTGGGTGCATACCCGCTTTGCATTTATGACCTGATTCAAAAAGTATAGACTCATGCTGATACTGAAATTTTAGGAGGGATTAGCATGAAAGATCAAAGGAAATCAGAAGAGGTGGCTGTCGAGAGGATGAAAATGCTCGGCCCATTGCTTGAAGAAGGTCAGGACAAGGCAAAAGAAGCAACAAAGAAACGGGAAATCTGCGAAAGGTACGGGATATCTGAACGAACCCTTCGCCGGTATCTCTCAGCGTACCATAAAAATGGTTTTTCAGGTCTTAAACCAAAGCAAACCGGAAGGCCCGGATTAAGATCCATCCCGGAAGATATTCTAAAAGAAGCAGTCCAGTTAAGGCGCGAAGTTCCGGGAAGAAGCGTGAACACAATCATACAGATACTGGAGTGGGAGAAAAAGATATCGCCAGGGTCCGTTAAAAGAAGTACCTTGCAAGAGCATCTTGCCACAGAAGGCTATAGCAGCACCCAAATGAGAATCTACCGTGACAGCGCTGTGGCTGCCAGAAGGTTCCAGCGGGCCAGCCGTAATAGCCTCTGGCAATCAGACATAAAGTTCGGCCCCTACATAAATGGCAGGCAGGTCTATCTGGTAGCGTTCATAGATGACTGCACAAGATTTGTTCTCCATGCCGAATTTTATCCGGTTTTAGATGCCACCATCGTAGAAGATGCCTTCCGCCAGGCGCTGGTAAAGTCTGGGGCGCCTAGACGTGTGTACTTTGATAATGGTAAACAATACAGGACAAAAGTAATGGAACGAGCCTGTGCTAAGC
>CAYLVS010000287.1:0-2241 GCA_964387185.1 uncultured Oscillospiraceae bacterium
CACGGTGGTGTGAGAGGACGGTCACTCAACTAATGAGTGACCTCCTACTCGATTATTTTTACATCTCGTGAAGGATAATGAACATTTCGTGTGTAACCTATTTTGTATCCTAACCGGGTATGTTACAATCAAAAAAAAGTTGAGGGGGACACCCAATTGAAAAAACGCATCATAAGCTTGCTACTCGTCTTTAGCATCTTAGGGTCACTGATTCCTACACCGGCTCAAGCAGCAACCATGCCAATCGAACAACCAGCGCAAGAGCAGACTCAAAATCCAGTTCCAGAGCAAGATCAAGTTCAGGCACCTTGGTTTTCCGATGTTTCGGATGACCAATGGTTTTTTGATGCGATTCAATATGTATTTCAAAAAGGAATTTTTAGCGGAGTCAGCGATACCGAATTTTCTCCTGAAGGTAGTATGAGCCGCGGGATGTTTGTAACGGTATTGGGACGATTAGCCAAAATCGATGTTGAGGCGTATCGTTCGGACTCCGCTTTTTCTGATGTCGATGCCGCGACGTATTATGCACCCTATGTAACATGGGCAGCATCCATGGGCATCACGACAGGCATGGGGGATAACCTATTTGCCCCGGATTCCCTGATTACACGTGCTCAAATGGCAACATTCATAGTGCGTTTTCTTGATGCTTCCGAAATTCCCCTTCCGGATGTAGTTGCAGAAAATGTACCGGCTGATTTAGACACCATCCCCTCATACGCGCAAGAAGCAGTGCTAAAACTATGGCGTGTTGGTTTCTTTAAGGGGGATCAAGACGGAAACTTTAATCCGGACAATCAAGCGACCCGTGCAGAGGCTTCCGTATTGAGCATGCGTGTGGATACTCATCTAGAAGATTCAGGGTATCATGCGGAAGAGGATCCTAATCAAGAAGAGCCAGATGAGAAACCGGACGAGGATGAAAAAGATCCTAAAGTGGAAGAAGAAATCATTGAGCCCTATGTCATTCTTTTTGAAAGCAACGGCGGTAGCCCAGTTCAAGATCAGTATCTATTTGAGGGGCGAAGCTTGAACCAACTGCCCATTCCTTTCCGTGAGAACAGTATTTTCTTGGGTTGGCATTACGATGCCGCTTTGACGAAACCGGTGCAGGAAAAGGACTATATACTTAGCAATCTAAAGCTTTATGCGAAGTATCAGGCAACCACCCCCTTGGTTGAAACCGAAACCCCTCGTTTTGCTTCTGCTCTTGATCAGGAAGCAGATTTCTCGATCATCCTTTTAGCTCCTTCCGAAATGACAGCAGAAGAAGTGAAAGCCGGTATTGAAGCCAAGAACCTCAACGAACAGAAGCAGACGGATTTCATTACCGTCATGGGTTCAAACGGTGTTTTTGTTTTATCGGGAACCAATGGCTTTATGGCCGGAGCAACCTATAAGATTAGTTTAATAAATGAACTTTTGAGCTTCCAAGGCTACGAAGCTTCTGTAAGGAGCTTTAATTTTACAACAGTCAAAGAAAAAGTTCTGAATTTAACCCTAAATGCCGATTTGCACTACATTCCTATTGAACAACTGAGAAATATCACTGCTGACGGTCTTGCTGTAACCGAGTTAGTCGTTCCGTTAGTCGTGGTAAGTGATGATATTGTGGATCCTGAAATGATGACCGAAGGCACCTTTGAATACGATACTGTGCTACCGGTTGGTTCCAAATTAGTCGTATATGAAGGAGTATCTCCGCTTGAACGCGATTTGACGACCAATAACGAAGGTTCCGTAGCTTACATCACGATTACAGCCGTGAATGGATCAGTCTATACCTATGAGCAAACCGATGCAGAGGAAGTTCTGTTTGTGCCCGATGTTTTGCCTGTTCCGATCGATGCTGATCTAGACGGCGACAGCGAAAACCTTTCTGTGACCTTACCGAAGATCGTTCTGACCTTTGAAGATGATATCTATGCCAATTTAGACCTCGACTCACAAACAACTGTGGATGTGGGTGATTATATTGCCTTCTACCGAGGTGATTTTGGTTCCGATGCCCAGGATGCCGGTTACGCACGTATCACCACAGTGTCGGAATCTCTTGGTCACTATGTCCTTGCCTATGTTATGGTCAGCCAAGAAGAACTCTTCTCTATAATGGATGTTTATAACAATAAGAACATTTCCGGCGAGCAAATGCTGGAGGGCGCAGATGTTGAGGCTATTGAACAGAGCGTAGAATTACAGGCTCGTGAAAGTGGCTTTGTCGATGAAGCGGCGGAACTG
>CAYLVS010000288.1:0-2225 GCA_964387185.1 uncultured Oscillospiraceae bacterium
TGAAATAACCGGGCAAGATCCACAAGGAGACGCAAGATGGACTATGGATTAATCTCTTGTATTCCTATAACCGTTTTAGTCGTTGGCGCACTTATAACGAAAAGGATTGCCGAGATGATGATACTTTCCTCGGTCATTGGTGCCATCTTTGTTCATAAGTCCAACTTCTTTTCCGGATACATAGAAATGATGTACGGGGTTCTGTCGAACCCATCCTATCAATTTGTGCTAATTATACTCATGGCTTTCGGCGCCTTGATTCGGCTTTTTCAAAAATCAGGCGCCTTATTAGGCTTCGGAAAAATCATGTCTAAATTTGCAGGAGGTCCCAAAAAACCCCTGTTAGTTGCCTGGGCCATGTCCTTTCTCATGTTTATTGACGACTACATAGGCACCCTTGCCGTATCTTTTGGCATGAAGGAAGTAACGGACAAAAGTAGCATTCCCCGTGAACATCTTGCCTATCAGGTTGGTTCCATGTCACCGTGTATATGTGTTTTGGTCCCATTCTCAAGCTGGGTAGCATTTACGGTCGGCCTGATCTCAGAGCAGGGGCTGGGTTTTTCTGACTACTTTAAGGCAATTCCATTTATGTATTTCCCCATATTTACCATTGTCGTCTGTCTATTAGTAGCATCCGGCATTCTTCCAAAGGTTGGACTGCTGAAAAAATCTTATGAAAGAGTCCAACAAGGCGGGGCTGTTTTAGTGAAAGAAAACATAGGGGCTTCCATCATCGATTTAGACGTACCCGTTGAAAAGCAGGCAAGCTCTTCACTAAATTTTGTTATTCCTGTAGCCGCACTGGTTCTGGTCGCAATGTTGTTTAACAACGATTTGGTACATGGTCTGCTTGCGGCAATTTTTGTACAGGCAGTTTTGTACATGTCTCAGAGAGTTATAACGCCGACAGAATTTGCCACCAATTGCTTTGAAGGTGCAAAATCCATGTGCAATATTGCCCTTATCGTGTTTTTTGCTTTCATATTAAATTCCGCAAATCAAATTATAGGGTTTTCGGATTTTTTCATTCGTGGCATTGGAGAGTCCGTTCCTGTTCATCTGTTGCCGCTGGCGGTTTTTCTAATAGTTGCATTCACTACATTTGCGACAGCCGGATATTGGGTGGTTCAAGTCATAACAATCCCAATATTCATCCCCCTTGCCGCTTCAACGGGCTTAAACCCTCCCATTGTTATTGCCGCCATAATGTCCGGTGTGACTTTCGGAGGAATTCTTTGCTTTTACTCCGATATCGTTTTTATGACCGCTGCCGGAACGGGAGTTGCTAATATAAAGCAGGTTAAGGTGGCTGCCCCTTATGTACTGGGAACGGTGGCATTGGCTGCAATATGCTATATTATAGTTGGCTACTTATAAATAAACCTTCTAATAGTTCTTCTTTTCCCATAGTCAATAAAATGAGAACTATTATCATCTCCAGAAGGGTCCCGCAGCCGCCAATATAATTCACAAACGTGAAATAGAATGAAGAAAAGAACTATAATCAGAGAAAATGTAGTTCATTATTTTCTGCATTTTATTCAATTTGAACTATTATCATCGCTACAAGGGCACTTCGGCAGCCAACATAGTTCACAAATTCAAAATAGAATGGATAAAAGAACCATAATCAGAGAAATTGAAAGAGGCCGCACGGTCGCACCGCACGGCGGCAGATTCTATCAAGAGACGACGATTTATGATATACTGAAAATGCAACTAAACGAATCACTATATGAGGTCACAATGAAAGCGAAACGAAATAAAACAATCGATATCACTGTAGACGAAGGCAGGGAATATCTGGATAGATGTATTACAATTAATCAGCCCACCTCCCTGGAGGATGTGACGAATCGCATAATTTTAGGCGATACCTTTTCTGTGATGCCACTGCTTCCCAAGGCATCTGTTGATTTGCTTGTCGTGGATCCGCCTTATAATTTGGATAAGGACTTTCACGGCAACATGTATTATAAGCGGGATGATGTGGCTTACGAAGACTACACCGTGTCGTGGGTTGAAAGTGTATTGCCCTTGTTAAAGCCCACTGCATCCATCTATGTCTGTTGCGATTGGAAGTCCAGCCTCGTCATCGGCAAGGTGTTAATGCAGTACTTCAATGTGCAAAACCGTATTACCTGGCAGAGGGAAAAAGGCCGGGGCGCCAAAAGAAATTGGAAAAACGGAGAAATAGAAATCAAATTTAACTTTTCTGGAAA
>CAYLVS010000289.1:0-2217 GCA_964387185.1 uncultured Oscillospiraceae bacterium
AATAAATCCACCGTTTGCTTTCATATTGTTCGCTACATCCATGGGGTTAAAAGTAACCGAAGTATAGAAGTAGGTGAAGAATACGATCAGGATTATGTTAAAGAGTGCATAAACCCAGACACCCGGGTTCCCTGCAGGAGACAACCATTTTGTAACAAAATCATTGAATGCCGTGCCCGGGAAGAAATAGGTCAGTGTCAGCGGGAATTGCAGCAGTGAAAGGGAGAAGATGACTGGGATAACACCGGCTTGATTCACCTTCATGGGAATGTGGGTGCTCTGTCCGCCGTACATTTTTCTGCCTACCACACGCTTTGCATACTGCACCGGGATCTTTCTCTGACCTTGCTGTACCATGACAATTCCTACTACAACAAGCAGCGCAAAGATCAGGAACAGGATGATGGACAGCAGTCCGACCTCTCCTGCCTGAAACGACAACCACGTGTTGTGCACTGCACTGGGTGCTCTGGCGATTATACCGCCAAAGATGATCAGGGAAATGCCGTTTCCGATGCCGTTTTCGTTGATCTGCTCGCCCAACCACATGAGGAAGGCGGTACCTGCCGACAAAGTCAGCACGATAACTGCGATATTGAAGAAGCTCTTATCGGGTACAGCTTGCCGGAAAAGACCAAGGGTCATTCCGATTGCTTGTACGAAAGCCAGAATAACAGTCAGATAACGTGTATACTGCGCAATTTTCTTCTTTCCCTCGGTACCTTCCTTTGCCAGAGCCTCCAGCTTGGGGATGGCAATGGTCAAGAGCTGAAGGATAATGGATGCTGTGATGTATGGGGTGATGCTCAGGGCAAAGATCGTAAAGTTGCTGAATGCGCCTCCGGAAAAGAGGTCAAACAGACTCAACAGTCCAAGATCCCCTGAGAATACATCCTCCAATATCGCTCTGTCAATGCCGGGAACGGGAATGTTGGAACCCAGCCGGAACACCAGCAACATCAGAAGCGTAAAGATAATCTTCTTTCTGATGTCGGCGATCTTCCAAGCGCGGGCAACTGTCCGAAGCATTTCCATATTAAATCACCTCGGCCTTTCCGCCGGCAGACTCAATCTTTTCGATGGCAGATTTGCTGAATTTGTGAGCCTTAACGGTGATTTTCTTGTCTAGAGGGCCTTCGCCGAGAATCTTAATGCCGTCGACGACTTTTTTTGCAAGCCCAGCTTCCACCAGAAGATCAGGAGTGACCTCCGTGCCGTCGGGAAAAGCATTCAGTGCTTCAACGTTGACAATCTCCCACTCTTTTTTCCAAATATTCGTGAACCCTCTCTTGGGGATTCTTCTGTATAACGGCATCTGGCCACCTTCAAAGCCCAGGCGTGTACCGCCTCCGCTTCTGGAGTTCTGACCATTCATGCCTCTACCTGCTGTTTTACCTTGTCCGGACCCTGTTCCTCTTCCCTTGCGTTTCGGGTTTTTCGTGGCGCCTTCCGGAGCTCTCAGTTCATGTATTTTCATATCCATGCACCTCCCTCTTACAGTTGTTCAACTTTGACAAGATGCTTTACCTTATCTATGGCGCCGCCTGTCTGCGGAGTGTCAGGCTGTTCCACTGCGTGCTGCAGTTTTCTCAGTCCCAACGCTTCTAATACTTTTCTTTGGTTCGGGGAAGCACCGATGGGGCTTTTTACCAAAGTAATTCTAATTCTCTTTTCAGCCATGCTGGTGTCCTCCTTATCCTAAAATTTCCTGTTTTGTCTTGCCTCTGAGCTTACCGACGCTTTCTGCTGTCTTTAGGGTTCTGAGGCCTTCAATTGTAGCAGCTGCCATGTTCCCTGTGTTGTTACTGCCAATGGATTTTGCTCTCACATCTTTTACGCCGGCTAATTCCAGCACGATACGGACGGAGCTTCCTGCGATTACGCCGGTACCCGGTATGGCAGGCATAATCAAAACCCGACCGGCTCCAAAAACTCCTAAAGATTTGTGAGGTATAGTAGTTCCCCTGGTGGGAACATAAATCAGTCTCTTTTTTGCATCCTCGATGGCTTTTCTGACAGCCTCGGGAATTTCCTGGGCTTTACCCAGACCTACACCGACGTGACCGTTCTTATCGCCCACAACTACGGTGACACTGAACCGAAAGTTCTTGCCGCCCTTGACGACCTTGGTTACACGGCGGATATTCACGATGGATTCCTGCAGATCAAGCTTGGATGCATCAATGGTATTCTGTCGCATTCTCTTCCTCCTCCTGT
>CAYLVS010000290.1:0-1712 GCA_964387185.1 uncultured Oscillospiraceae bacterium
TTCAAGAGTCTGGCGTCCCATGGCCACCGTTTTGCCGACGGTTTTTTCCTTAAAGTATTTCAGATCGCCGGGCAGGTGGGCAAGGAGAGAATTATCCTTTCCGATTGCCCAGTTCCGGTCTACAGCTACGATCGCTTTCATAGTTTCTCCTTGCTGCCGACGCAGCCCTTTTAGACAGCCACTGGAATATTTTTAATCTGGGGATTGGTCTCATACCCTTCTACGAGGACGTGCTCCGGTCTGAAGTCGTAGAAATCCTTTATCTCCGGATCCAGGTGTACCTTTGGGGCCGGATAAGCGGATCTTTCAAGCATATCCTCCACCAAAGGAATGTGCCTATCATAAATGTGTGCATCTGCAATCACATGGACAAACTCTCCGGGCACAAGCCCGCTGACTTGGGCAAGCATCATTACCAGAATGGAGTACTGCACTACATTCCAGTTGTTTGCCACCAGAACATCCTGGGATCTCTGATTCAGAACAGCATTCAGTTTATTTCCCGTTACGTTGAATGTCATACTGTAGGCGCAGGGATAGAGTGCCATTTCGTGAAGGTCCTGAAAATTGTAGAGATTTGTCATGATTCTTCGGCTATAAGGATTGTGCCTAAGATCATAGAGTACTCGGTCAACCTGATCCATTTCTCCTTCAGGATACTTGTGTTTAACGGAAAGCTGGTAGCCGTAGGCCTTTCCGATCGTCCCTTCTTCGTCAGCCCAGGCATTCCAAATTCGGCTGGTAAGATCCTTAATGGAGTTGGACTTCTTCTGCCAAATCCATAGCAGTTCATCTGTGGCCGATTTGATAGCTGTCGGCCGTAGAGTAAGCGCGGGAAACTCCTCGCTTAAATCATACCGATTCACAACACCGAACCTCTTAACCGTATGAGCAGGGGTTCCGTCCTCCCATCTCGCACGAATCACCTGTCCTTCTGAAGAAAAACCATTGTCTATTATGTCTCTGCACATTGATGCAAATATTTCATCCGCACGGCTCAAAACGTCAGCTCCTTTCTGTTATAAAATAATGAATTTAATCACCAGTAGGATTAGGGCCACAAGGGTGACAGCAAGCATAGTCTTCTCGCTGCGTGTCCACGCTTTCTTTTTCCCGACGTCCCTTTCCTTCTTGAATCTTTCGTCCGATTCTTTTGTGATTTCCCGGTTTGTCAGGTAATAATCAGCAAACCTGTCACGGAACTTATTTCGAACTTGTTTTTTGGCCATTGCTTTGCATCACACTTTCCATTGTTTCAGTAATAATTTCTTCCATCCTGGCCCTGCTATCGGAGAGATATAAATATCCTATGAGTGCTTCAAATGCCGTTGCCCACTTGTAAAGTACGGGGTCGGCGTTTTTCGGTTTGGTCGATATCTTCTTGTTTCTGGCCCGCTTCACCAGGCCAAGTTCCTCTTCGGAAAGGTTGTTAAGAAGCTGCTTCATGGCCCCGGCCTGAGCCTCTGCCCGCACGTATTTCACTGCAGCCCTATGGAGCTTGTCCGCATCTGCCGGCATAGTTTGAATGAGATGGTTCCGTACATAGGTTTCGTAGACCGCATCTCCCAAAAATGCCAGTGCCGTTGTATTCATATAGAGTAGTTGTGTCGGTTCCATGTCATCCATTTCCGTCAGTGACCTGACTGCAACGCTGCTTTATTGTTGAAAATATTATCATATCGGAGGTGTAAAAGCAAACACGGAAGCACGGG
>CAYLVS010000290.1:1722-2207 GCA_964387185.1 uncultured Oscillospiraceae bacterium
CTGTAGCCTTGTCCTTTTTGTGGAAGCACGGGGACGGTTCTTTTGCTTCCAAATAGCACCCTTGATAATGCTATTTGGAAGCAAAAGAACCGTCCCCGTGCTTCCAGAACCGTCCCCGTGCTTCCAGAAAACACTAATTGTTTAGACGTATCCTAATAAACCGGGAAGCCACAGAGATAGGCCGGGTACATACGTGGTCAATATCAATGTGGGAATCCAAGCAAAGAATATGAAATACATGGTGGGGCCCAGCATCTCGTTTACGGGAGCGCGGCCTATTCTGGAGCCCAAGTATAAGAAAGGCGCCGTAGGCGGCGTCACTCCACCAAGTCCTATGTTCACCCCGACTATCGCCGCGAAATGAACGGGATGTATACCTATCCCTATGGCCACGGGCAACAGTATGGGCGTAGTCAGTAGTATGGCACTGGTATCATCCATCAGCATTCCTATCAGGACGAGGAAAAGATTCAACATCAGTGTCA
>CAYLVS010000291.1:0-1900 GCA_964387185.1 uncultured Oscillospiraceae bacterium
TAAAGACTGCCTGTGAAAAGGGCTTTCTGAAGCTGGAGGATGAAGGAAACCTCATGGTGGACAAGCTTCTGGAGTCAGCGAAAGCCGATTACATTGAAATCCGGAATGCAGGAGGAGCCACCGGAGAGCTTCTGAAGCTCGCATCCACATACTCGAACAGAGCCAAGGCTCTGGAAAAAAGCATGGATTCCGCTATGGAGACGGTGATCGGTAAGTTGAGCTCTGAACTTAAAAAGGCAGGCATGGTTGAATCCGATATCAAGACTTATTTAACAGAAATCAGAACAAAATATAAGGAGCAAAAGGACAGCAGACGCAAGCTTATATTAGATAAAGCAAAAGAATACCTATAAACTCAGGAGGACCATATTATATGGCAGATTTGGAATATACCCAGTACGGTGAACGGATGCTGGCCGAAGAAGGTTACAGTATTCAGGAATTGATTGACATTGTACTGGCGCACATAAAGACGATACTGATCATTACCGTTGTGGCGGGGTTGCTGGCATTTGTCATCAGTCAATTTTTCATCACGCCCCAATATGAAGCAAGCGTGAAGCTCTTTGTGAACAACACGAGAGCCGGCCAGGGGGATACCACCAGCATCAGCGATCTCAATGCCTCAGAACGTTTAGTTAACACCTATATGGAAATTGTGAAGAGCAACACGGTATTAGAGAAAGTCGCCATTAACGATAACCTGGATTACAGCCTTGCGAGCTTAAAGAAAATGGTCAGCACCCAGGCCGTTCAAAACACGGAAATATTTTATGTGAAGGTTACCAGTGAAAGCCCACATCATGCACAGCTTTTGGCAAATCAAATCGCCAAAGATGCACCCGCTGAGATTATGGATTTCGTGGAGGCGACCTCAGTTAAAGTCATTGACCACGCAACATTGCCCACAAATCAAGCAACGCCGAATGTGAAACTCAACACGGCAATAGGGTTGCTGCTGGGACTGGTTTTAAGCGTACTTCTTGTGCTTTTGCTGGATATGTTGGATGTGACCATTCGCTCAGAGGAGGACATCAAGAAACTGACGGATTTGCCTGTTCTCGGAGTCATTCCTTCTATTGAGCTGTTAAGTGACAGAGCAAAGGAAAAAGACGGCAGATACGGAGGTATGTATAGGTATGAATAAAAAGGGAAGCATGCTTTTTTCAAAGAAGGGCCATAAGAACCATAAAGAAAAGAATTTAAGTGCAAAGTATATACTTTTAGGAGACCAGGTTGCCTTTCATGTTAAAGAAGCTTACAAAGCTATGCGTACGAACGTGATGTTTTCTGTTCCCGATGAGGGCTGTAAAGTGATCGGTGTCACCAGTGCAGTCCCTAGTGAAGGAAAGAGTACCACGGTATTGAATCTGGCTATAACTTTTGCAGAAACAGGGACCAGAGTGTTGCTTATCGATGGTGATATGCGTCGTCCGAATATCAAAAAAATACTCAGTGCAAGCGAAGGTGAAGGCCTATCCGATGTCTTAGCCAGGTTTGTGGAAGCAAAGGATGCAATTCGCCCCTCCGGCTATGAGAATCTCGATATTCTTTTTAGCGGAAGCGTACCGCCTAACCCGGTAGAACTATTGGCCTCCGATAACATGAAAGAAGTAATGGAAGAGTTAAAAAACAGCTACGATTATATTTTTATCGATACTCCGCCCATCAATGTGGTTACCGATGCGACAGTAATCACCAGACTTCTCCATGGCATCATCCTAGTGGCTAGAGAGAATATCAGCAGAAGGGACGAAGTTTCGGATGCCCTGAATAAACTCAATTTTGTCAATGCAAAAATACTGGGTTTGGTTTTGAACGATAAGGTCTTCCAGACCAAACGTAGGGGTTATTATGGAAGATATAAGCATTACTATAAAGAATATGGATACTATGATTG
>CAYLVS010000291.1:1910-2204 GCA_964387185.1 uncultured Oscillospiraceae bacterium
TAGAGGAATCCGCAGCTATGCTGGAACGTTGCCGAAATGCTGGCGTGACAGCTGTTGTGCTGACTCCTCATTTTTATCCGAACAAGGAGGATCCGGACAGTTTTTTAAAGAGGAGATCCCAGTCTCTTGATAGGCTGAGCGAACACTTGGCAGAGACAGAGGACTCTGCTAGGATTTCTGTGTCTCTGCCAAAGCTCATACCCGGTGCAGAGGTTTACTTCTTCTCGGAATTAGATGTTCTGGAGGAAGGGGAGCTCAGGAAGTTATGCATCGGCGAAAGCCGTTATATCATGC
>CAYLVS010000292.1:0-2202 GCA_964387185.1 uncultured Oscillospiraceae bacterium
GGAAGAATCCGATCCCGGATCAAATCATTCATCGCAGACTCGGGGTACTTCTCCAGAAAGGCCTTGTGGATCGTCAGGTCCCAGGAAATAGTTCGGCTACGGCCCATGGCGACCGGGCTCAGCACAAGGCCTTATTTCTTATTTTCAGGGTTGACCCCGGAGCCCCTGGGGTTGACCCCGGAGCCCCCGAAGCCCCACCCCATATCTCTCTATGGCGCGGTCCGGTTCCATCATTTGTTCAATCTTCGCTTGAGCACATTCAAATCGTGATCGGAGTAACGAGTACGCTTCTGAGTCTCAAGATCAACGTGATAAATATCCCGCAAAACATCAGCCGCTAAATCGCAGACGCGCAAGAAGTAATCCCCTGCCTTGGAGGGGGAAATATCCAAGGCATTCTGCTTGTCTGATAACAACGGAACTAATTCACCACCCATCTCCTCACCAACATAGGCGACGACTTCAATGCCCTTTGCTTGATCCTCGGGAGATTGGCTACTCAACAGCTGACGAACCTGACCCCGTGCATCTTCGTCACCAAGATCAGCCAAAACTCGAAGGCATGCTTCTTGTTTTCGCTTATTAATAACTGCCATACCGCCATCGGACGCAATTTGATCTGTCGCCTGTTCACCTAATTCTTTTACAACTGACAACCCTGATTTTCCCACGACTTTCCCAATGATCAATATCGCCAAATAGGCATTCTCATCGGCTCCCTTTCCGTACTGTACAAGACTCGCAAGTTGCTCATCAACGATGGAAGTTTGAGCATACTCAACTATCTTGTAAAGCGATGTTATCGCCCGTCGTCTGACATTTGGATCTTTGTCTTGGAGGGTATCGATTAACGGTCTCACTGCACGAGGATCACGAACTCCGCCAAGAATAATTGCGGCATTTTCTCGCATCGAAACGTCCCCATCGTCGAGGAAGGGTATAACAGCGGGCACAGCATTAGTTCCTTTTTTCACGAGCTCTGCCATCCGCCCAGCAATATTGTTGGCTAATCGCATTCTTTCCATCTCAACTTTTATTTCCTGGCCTTGTTGCTGACTTTCGCCATCTGCGCACACTGAACCGACCAACAGAAGCAATGTTGTTCCGGCCATCATTATTATTGCATAAACATTCATAATTACACCTATTTCTCGCTATGGATTGATCGTATCGGCTTCGGACTTGAAAATCTTGATATCCCCAGCAGCCGTACGCCACATCAAGGCCCGCAAATCCCCAGAGTTATGTTCAAGTCCCAAGGCGTGGCCAACCTCATGCTCAATAGTCCTGCTTCCCCTATTGTCCTCTATAATGCAGTCCGTTCCCAGCGTGCCTGCATTTGCATTGTCTGTTATTGGTGTTCCGTCTTGTTCATATTCCCACACAAAATACAGGTTCACATCCGCTGTAGCGTTACCTACTGCGACAACATCGTCCCATTCATTTGCAGGTTCGGTGGGCCGCCATTCTACGCACATGCCTAAATCCGCCGCGATCATTGGGCTATCTGCACTATGTTTGATAAATACAACGTTGGCCTGTGGTGTATAAATACTATTTAAGCTTGCTATAATCGCATCAGCATCCGATGTCGTCGTCGAGTGACCAGCATTATCCTGAATAAAGTGAATAGACACCTTAACTGTCTTTTTGTCCTTTACCGAAATATTCAGCGTTTGATAGGCAGCTGAATTCACTTTGGCCTTCAATGCTGTTTCACCTTTGGCGTGGCCCGTAAGTGTGACCGTTTGGCTTCCTGATGAGGCCGTTGCGGGCGAAACCGTGGCCTTCCCTGTATCAGAGACTTCAAAACCCACAGCGAACGCCGCCGCAGACGGAGAAATCTCAGCCACTGCTGTCTTAGTGTTCGGTGGATTATTAACTGGTACAATCAACCATTCGGGATCTGTTGTGTCATCAAAACCGTTGTTTACTGCACTCTCTTTGAACTCCACATTAATAGCCTGGCACTTGATCTCATCGTAGGTAATTTCGTTATTAACATCGTACTTTGTTGGCTTGCGCTCAAGCCGAATGCTCATCGCCCCCACCGGAGCGGGGATGCCCGTGTTCTGCGAGGCGTAGAATACCAGCGGCCATGTCTTCACTTTATTCGAAAGAATCTCAATGACCGCAGACGGAATGAAGATGTTGTTCGTGTAGACCTGAATTCCGCTCGCCCAGGAAAGGTACAAATCAGGA
>CAYLVS010000293.1:0-2195 GCA_964387185.1 uncultured Oscillospiraceae bacterium
AAGATGCCATGCTCCATTCGCTCTCCGCCCAGGTCAGCTACTACAGCGATTACATACAACAACATCGTGAATGGGAATATGCAGGGGTTTATGCCGATGAAGCCCTGACCGGCACCAAGGACAGCCGGCCGGATTTTCAAAGGCTGCTCCATGATTGCCGCGCCGGACGAATCGATATGGTCATAACAAAGTCCATATCAAGGCTGGCGAGAAATACGGTTACTCTGCTGGAGACGCTGCGGGAGTTAAGGCAAATTGAAGTAGATGTCTATTTCGAGGAAGAAAATATCCACTCCATAGGCGGAGAGGGCGAGTTCATGCTGACCCTCCTCGCGTCTTTTGCCCAAGCGGAAAGCCTGTCCGTCAGTGAGAACTGCAAGTGGCGTATCCGCAAGCGCTTTCAGGCGGGGGAGATTGTAAATTTACGGTTTATGTACGGATACAACATCAACCAGGGGGAAATAACGGTTGACCATAAAGAAGCCGCAGTGGTCCGCATGATTTTTGCCGATTATATAAGGGGGATGGGGTGCGACCGGATCGCCGGCAAACTAAACCAAATGGGGCTTAAAACCGTCCGCAACAACCCCTGGAATGGGAAACGGGTAGCAGATATAATCAAAAACGAAAAATATGCCGGCAATGCGCTGCTGCAAAGAAAATACGTCACCGATCACTTATCAAAAAAGCTGGTGCGGAACAAGGGGAAGCTGCCCCAGTATTATGCCGAAGGAACCCATGAGCCAATCATTGATCTGGAAACCTTTCAAAAGGCACAGGAGATAATGGCTCTACGTCGAGGAAACCAAAACGTAAAGCAAAACCCCGCCAACCGATATCCTTTTTCGGGTCTGATTTATTGCACTCGCTGCGGAAAGAACTATCGGCGGGTGACCTACAAGGGACATGCAGCCTGGAATTGTGCCACCTTTGTCCAATTCGGCAAGGATGCCTGCCCTGCCAAACAGATCCCTGAACCAGTCTTATTGTCACTGACTGCTGAAGTGCTGGGTCTGGACCAATTTGATGAGGCGGTTTTCCGGTCCCGGGTTAAGCAGATACAGGTGCCCCAACCTAACCAGCTCATATATATCTTTCAGGATGGTCGGGAAGTGGAAACCGTCTGGCAAGACCGTTCGCGCCAATTCAGCTGGAATGAGGAAGCCAAACAAATAGCGCGGGAAAGGGCGCTTACCTATCAGAAGGGGGTTACGATTTGAGTGTAGCAAGGGCAGTAAAAGTCATACCGGCTAAAGTCAGCTTGGTATCGCCTACGGTGAAAAACCTGGCGAAAAAAAGAGTTGCGGCTTATGCGCGGGTATCGACCGCAAGTGAAGAGCAGCTCTCGAGCTATGAAGCCCAGGTTGACTACTATACCAGGCACATTAAAGCCAACCCGGATTGGGAATTCGTAAAAGTGTATACCGATGAAGGCATTTCCGCCACCAGCACTAAAAAACGCGATGGGTTCAAATGTATGGTAGCCGATGCCCTGGATGGAAAAATCGATCTGATTATCACCAAATCAGTGTCCAGGTTTGCCCGCAATACCGTAGATACCCTGACCAATGTGCGGAAACTCAAGGAAGAGGGAGTAGAAATCTACTTTGAAAAGGAAAACATATATTCCCTGGATAGTAAAGGAGAGTTAATGTTGACAATATTATCCAGCTTAGCTCAAGAAGAATCCCGAAATATCGCCACCAATGTAACTTGGGGCTTGCGCAAGCGGTTTGCAGATGGCAAGGTGAGCCTGCCCTACAAGCAGTTTTTAGGTTATGAAAAAGGCGAGGATGGCATGCCGCAGATCGTGGAAGCCGAGGCTAAAACGGTGCGGCTGATTTACAAGCTGTTCCTGGAAGGCAAAACGCCTTCTGGTATCGCCAGCCACCTGACCAAAAAGGAGATCCCAACACCGGCCGGTAAACAGAACTGGCAACCCACGACAGTGAAAAGCATTCTGACCAATGAGAAGTACCGCGGCGACGCGATTTTGCAAAAACGCTATTGTGTGGACTTTCTTACCAAGAAGATGAAAATCAACGAGGGGGAAATCCCCCAATATTATGTGGAGAACAGCCATCCGGCCATCATCCCTCCTGAGACCTTTGAACTGGTGCAGGATGAATTTCGAAGACGAAAAGCCGGAGGGAGATACATCAGCGGCATCAGCTGCTTTGCCAGTCGGATTGTAT
>CAYLVS010000294.1:0-2193 GCA_964387185.1 uncultured Oscillospiraceae bacterium
CAGAGGCTGGAGAGCTTTGCTCATCAACACAAGTTTTTGGCATTTAATAGATATTTCACCGTGCCTGGTGCGGAATACCTCTCCCTCGACCCCTACGATATCTCCTATATCATAAGTAAGGAATATCTCATATTCTTCCGGCGTGATTGCATCCTGCCGGACATAGACCTGAATGC
The DNA here is from genome assembly GCA_964387185.1 of uncultured Oscillospiraceae bacterium. Classification (GTDB taxonomy): domain Bacteria; phylum Bacillota; class Clostridia; order Peptostreptococcales; family Anaerovoracaceae; genus UBA1426. The sequence goes on from CAYLVS010000294.1 coordinate 177, forward strand.
GCCCTTGTTTGTCCTGAATATCAATAAAGGAAGCTTTGCCCATCTGCCGTTTGGCCATGATCCTTCCAGCTATGGAAACTCCCTTTCCCTCCATGGACTCGAACTGATCCTTGATATCACCGCTGTGATGGGTTACATTCCAAGTTTCTACCAGGAATGGGTTTCTTCCTGATTCCTGTAGCTTGGCCAACTTTTCCCGGCGAATTCTTCTCTGCTCGCTAAGGTCCAACTCTTGTTCCAAATCTGTGTTTTCCGTGTTTAAGTTTCTCTCTTCACTCATACCGCTACCTCCAGAGCCTTTTTCCGTCTCTACGCTGCCGGTGTTAATCTCTGGCAACTTTATATATCTCGATAACTTCATAGCGAACGATTCCGTCAGGCACGTTCACTTCTGCAATCTCTCCCACTTTTTTCCCCAACAGTTGCTTCCCAACTTCCGATTCGTTGGAAATCTTCCCTTCAAAAGGATCCGCCTCAGTGGAGCCTACTATTGTAAAGTCAATAATATCGCCGGCAGGCAGCTCCTTGATTTTGACGTTGAGGCCCACATTGACCCGGTCGTCCGGAATCTGGCTGTGATCAAGAATCTTAGCATTCCGAATCATATGCTCCAGCTTCATTATGCGCTCTTCCAGCTCCGCTTGCTCGTTCTTTGCAGCATCGTACTCGGAATTCTCGGAAATGTCACCGTAGGAAATCGCTTCTTTGATCCTCTCTGCAACCTCTTTCCGTTTCACCGTAACCATATCATCGTACTCCGCAACGATATTATCATACCCTTCTTGCGTCAATAGAATAACTTCGGACATTGAAATTTTCCTCCACTTCGGCGAAGGAGGCAAACAAGTTGCCCCTTCAGATTGTTTTAATATTATATTTGTGCTGCAATATTTTATGTCAATTGGCTGTCTATATGCCGGTTATTGTACAACAGCGTCAATTAAAAGTCAAGGTAAATACAACTCTTTATAACGTCCCTGAGGTCCGTCACCGTGGCAGCCTGGTTAACCTTACGGCGCAATTCTGCGGCCCCGGGTGTTCCCTTCAGGTACCAGCCCACGTGCTTTCTCATTTCCTGAACTGCCCGGCCCGGGCCCTTCTCCTTAACCTGCAGATCCATGTGACGCAAAATGGTTGCCGCCTTTTCTTCTGCAGAGGTGGCTGTGGGTAAAGGACATCCATTATATATACACAGCGCATCCCTGAAGATCCATGGATTTCCCAGAGCGCCCCTGGCTATCATGACAAAGTCGCAGTCAGTTTCCTCAAGCATGCGGTTGGCATCCTCTCCTGTGAAAACATCGCCGCTTCCGATGACAGGGATGGACAGAGCTGTCTTTATCTCAGCGATGGAATTCCAGTCCGCCTTGCCGCTATACATCTGTTCCCTGGTCCTTGCGTGTACTGCCAGAGCAGAGGCACCTGCATCCTCCATTTTAAGAGCAAACTCTCGGAGGTTGATCCTGCTCTGGTCCCAGCCAAGCCTGCACTTCACAGTAATCGGCTTTGGCTGCCTGCCTACTCTTTCCGCTGCCTGGCTTTCTGCACGAACCATTGCCGTTACAACTGTCGCGGCAAGGTCAGGATCCTTCATCAGGGCTGCACCTTCACCGTTCTTTGCCACCTTCGGTACCGGACAACCCATATTCACGTCAATCATGCAGTTACCCCTATCAGAGAGCTTTTCCACTGCCCAGGCCATGATGTCCTGCTCCGATCCGAAAAGTTGGTAAGCAATGGGTGCCTCTTCCGAATGATAACTAAGAAGGGACTCCGTTCTCTTGCCGTCATAGTAAAGGCCCTTGGCGCTGACCATTTCCGAATAGACCAACGCGGCGCCCTGTTCCTTGCACAGCCTGCGAAAGGGGCTGTCCGTGATGCCGGCCAACGGGGCAAGGAGAAAAGGATTGTCTAATACAACACTGCCGATTTTGTATTCTCTTATCTGTTCCATTTGCCCCTCCCTTCTATCAAAGAACCCATGGGGTCTGTCCCCGTGGGTTCTTTTGTTATGTCA
>CAYLVS010000295.1:0-2184 GCA_964387185.1 uncultured Oscillospiraceae bacterium
GGCAAACCCCTCCCACCTCATGACCCGTAAACGCCACAACTTCATCGGGCGAAAGCATTCGGGCTTTCATTTGAAAAAATTTTTTGAATTTACCGTTGTCAATTTTTGCATCTCCCGCTGTGACTACTAAGACACAGCCTCCGTTGTCGCGGAAAGACAGAGTCTTTGCAATCCTAGCCGGTATCACTCCCGCAGCCTCCGCAGCTAACTCCACCGTGGCGCTAGATACTGTAAATTCTATGATATCCTTATCCCTATCCCATTGTTTCAAATACTGTCTTACCTTTTCAATCGCCATGTCTCTCACCTCCTCCGTATCATAGTGCATTGTGCCAAACAAAGTCAAGGTCGATTCAACAGGATCGGGACCGCTTTATGGATTTTCATCGTGCTCTTTGTCACCTGACAATCGTAGGCCAGCGACAAAACTCCTCTTTCCGCAGCCTCTCGAAGGGCTTGTCCGAAGGCCGCATGGGTTGCGTCGTTTGGCTCAAAGTACCGGACATCCTGCATCTGTATTACAAAGATTACAAAGGCTTTGTATCCCATCTCTACGGCCACGGCCAGCTCATGGATGTGCTTGACTCCCCGTATCGTCGGCGCATCGGGAAAGCGGACGACGCCATCCTCCTCCAGCGTAACCCCTTTTACTTCGATAAAGGCCTTCTGTCCGTTGAATCCCTCTATATAAAAATCGAAACGGGAATTGCCAAAGCACTGTTCTGCCTTGATGAAAAATAGACCCTCTTCAAACCCCGGCAATTGAATGTCTCCTGACGTGAGAGCTTCACCCACCGCTTTGTTTGGAGCCTGAGAATCAATGTTAATCAAGCGGTGTTCCGATTCCAACCCTTCATTCGGTTTTTCTGCTGCAACGAGGGAGTACCTCGTCTTCCTGTTGCGGATATCCCCTTCATAATCCTCTAAATAAACCCGCACGCCCGGTTGCAGAATCTCCCTACAGCGACCGGTATTCTTCACGTGCACAATCTGCTCTTCACCATGGATCAATACGTGTGCAACAAAGCGGTTGGGCCTTGCGAGGAATATTCCATTTTCTATCTTTCTATACTTCATATTTTCATTCCTTTTTCGATAAAGTCATCTCCTACGGCGCTTCGTATTTATGGTACAATATCCACAAAACCAATGGGTGTGGATATCATACATTGAGTGCCCTGCGATTATTTCGACAGACGAATAGTCGAAATCGCAGATGGCTGATTATACCAGAATTGCTTTGCAATTATGGTATAATATCTGAGATTTGCTGTCAGTACCAAGTATTAAAATTACGTGGATTAGAATTGTACCACGGCGAATGCGTGCTAGCGCCAACAAGGCAGGACGGAGTAACGATGAAAACAATGGACCCGAAAAAACGAGCAATTTTATACATGATGATGTGCGCTTTACTTTGGAGTACCGCGGGCATCTTCTTCAAGCTCCTTCCATGGAATGCCATGGCTATAGCGGGCCTGCGGAGTCTAATTTCCGCATGCATATATATACTCTTTATGCGCCACCAAAAAATCTCTTTTATTATCAACAAGTATTCTATTTTATCGGGCATTTTTCTATCCGCAGTCTTTGTGCTTTTTATTGCGGCAAACAAGATGACTACTTCCGCCAATGCTATCGTTCTTCAATATTCTGCTCCAATCTTTATCATAATCTTCTCGTCCCTTATATTCAAACAGAAGTTTCGCAAAATCGATATTCTGACTGTTCTTTTTACATTAGCAGGTATATCCTTATTCTTCTTTGATGAGCTTTCGGGAGGATACATGATAGGGAACATGCTAGCCATCCTGGCAGGTATTTTTTTCGCGGCCATGTTTGTAACCACAGGTCGGGCAGACGATCAATCCCGATCAAGCGGAATCTTGCTTGGTCATTTGATTACAGCTGTTATCGGAGTGCCCTTTGCTTTCTTTTACCCCACTCCCATCACCCCGACCACAGTCGCAACCATCCTAGCCTTGGGTATATTCCAGCTGGGAATTCCCTACATCCTTTACGGCATGGCAGCCCGACACTGCTCTTCCTTGGCTTGTTCTCTCATCAGTGCTATCGAGCCATTGGTTAATCCGGTCTGGGTCTTTCTCTTTAACGGCGAAATACCCGGGTTCTTTGCCTTGCTCGGGGGTGCGATAGTCATCACCTCTGTAGTGGCCTGGACCA
>CAYLVS010000296.1:0-2167 GCA_964387185.1 uncultured Oscillospiraceae bacterium
TGATACCTGTGTCGATCTCATCAAAGATCACGATTGGAATGTCTCCTTGAAGCATAACGCTCCGCAGTGCTAACATGATTCGTGATAATTCTCCCCCGGAAGCAATCCGCAATAAAGGTTTAAGCGGTTCACCAATATTGGTCGAAATCAGAAATTCACAACGTTCTAATCCATCTGCCATAAATTTTGTGTCCTGGGACTCCGCTTCCTCGTAGAATGTAACCTCAAAACGACATTTTGGCATTTCTAAATCTGCTAATTCCTTCATAACCGACTGACTGAGCGTTATAGCTAAAGCTTGACGTGAGGCCTTTAGCTGTAAACCGATGCTTTTCAGATTGCTTTCTAAACCTCGAATCGATTTCTCAAGGTCCTGGATAATTTGATCATTACTTTCAGCAGCAGCGATTTTGTGTTGGATGGTTTGATAATAGTGTAAAATATCTTCAATGACATTACCATATTTGCGTTTGAGTTGAGCCAACAAACTTAGACGCTCTTCAATCCGTTCTAACGATTTCGGGTCTTCTTCAAGATGATCTTTGTAGCGAGTTAAATCTGTTGCAACTTCTTCTAACGTATAAAAGCACGTTTCCAATTGCGCTGCGGTTTCACTTAAATCGGGATCGGTTTGAAGGATGCTTTGTAGTTCTCTGACCGCAATCCGTAAAGCAGAAACAGCTCCGTAGGATCCTGCTCGATCTTCCTCTAATAAGGTGTAGACTTTTTCCAAAGAAGCTCTGTTCTTTTGCACAGAACTTAACCGTTTTCGTTCAATTTGCAGCTGTTCCTCTTCTCCGGGTATCAATCGAGCTTCTCGTATCTCTTGCTCCTGGAATTGCCAGAGCTCAATCATCTGCAGGCTTTCTCTTTCCCCTTGACGGAGGTCAACCAATTTGCGCATGGCATCCCGCCATTGATGGTAGAGTTGGCGGTATGAAGTTAGAAGTTCGCGATGTTTTCGGTCCCCGGTTTGATCCAGGAACATAAGATGATTTTTAGGTTGAAATAATTGTTGATATCCATGTTGACCATTGATTTCAATAAGAGAATCGGCAGACTCCCGTAAAATACTCAAACTAGCGGGCTTTCCATTGATTCGGATTTGTCCTTTTCCCTTGTCATTGAGTTCTCTCCAAATGCAAAGTCGGTCAGATTCTTCATCGGTCAATTCATAGTGTTCGAGGATCTGAATCAATGCACTCTTGGGTTGATACGAGAAAAAACCAGTAACCGCCATATGCGATTTTCCGCTCCGAATTGCAGAGGTCGTACCTCGTGCACCTAGGAGGAAAGCAATGGCATCCAAAAGAATAGATTTGCCGGCTCCGGTCAGATTGCATCCGGATGAGCTCCAGGATTTCCATGCCTCCTTCCCGTTCATAGCGGGCCATCAGGCGGAGTGCCGCCTGTACTTCAGGCAGGGGGCAGCGCTCGGCCAGCCGGTCGGCCGCCATGACACTGTCATAGCCTGTTTCCAGAAGAAGGGCCGCCTGCGCAAGACTTTGGGCAACCGGATTGTCTGGATTGGCGCCGGTAAGGTTAACATGGGCAACCATGCGCAGGGAGCGGTCAAGGGTCAGGCCGCTCTCCATCAGGATATGAAGGGAATTGACGACGGAAGGGTAGAAAAAACGGAATTGCTCCTTTTGTTTGGCTGCTTTCCCCACAGTGATCAGGTCACGAAGGGTCGAAAAGATAAAGGGAGTCAAAAGGATCAGAAACCACGAAATCCGGCCGGATAAAATCTATTGTGTCCTTTTTTAAGGCCATATCCAGGGCCAAGCCCGTTTGGTGTTCGCTGCATTGGGGGCGGGCAACATATTTGGCTGTAAAATCCGTCCCATTGCTGGCCAGGGATTCGGCGTAGATCTGGGTTTCGAGGACGATCTGGTACAGAAGCCGCTGCAGCGGATCGAAGCGTCCACTGACAGGAACTGTCCGCGAGAGGTCGGCGTGCATGGTGGCCGAGCGCGCCCCGAAGTCCAGGAGGACCATCGCGTCCTTGGCGACGGGTTCGTCGTTTTTCATGTAGTGCAGGGTGCCGGCGTTGGCGCCCCCCGCGCAGATGGTCGGAAACGCCAGTCCCCAGGCCGAGCGCCGCAACATGCCGCCTTCCAGGACCCCCGCGATGGCGTGTTCGGTGCGCAATCGGGGAAGCTGGGGA
>CAYLVS010000297.1:0-2160 GCA_964387185.1 uncultured Oscillospiraceae bacterium
GTAGGTGACAATTATCCCCCTGGGATAAAGACCTGGCTGTTGCTATACTGAAATTAACAAAACGAATATATTTTTATTCTATCGTTGGCCGGACTATACCCACAGGGTGATGTGTCCGGCATTTTGTTTTAAAGATTCCTCTATCGTGAGGATGATGACACAAGGAGGCTCGATTGATCAATGAAGTTGTTGTCGAAGGGATCGTTGTGCGCGATCCATGGAAATTCATGGAAGATTTGTTCTTCCGTCTGGTGGTCTATCGTGACAGCGATCAGCCATCCAAAAAGTTAGACCTAGAACGGGATGCCGGCGATTACATCAATGTTCGAGTAAGTGGTGGCGCAAATGGTCTAATCCATATCCACCGGGGTATGCGATTACGAGTGCATGGTTTTCTCCAATCAAGAGATTACCGTGAAAGTCTGGAGGAATTTGTCAGCAAAGCCCGGAGATCTAAAAGCTTTGGAGAACTGGCCATCGATATCAAAGGTGGTGACTTCAAACCCGGTCAGGTATTGATCGACCGCAACGTCGTTGAAGTTGTAGCTAGACGCATCATCGTACTGGAAAAACCGGCTTTGCCCGCTTCCAGTGCCCCGAGCATACCTAAGGGTGGGATAGATGCTGCGATACGAAGCGAGAAAAAACCGAAATCTGCGAACAAAAAAGGCCAAACCGGTAATGCTGAAGTTGAGAGTGGCTTCGGAGAGGCAGCGTCCATTTCTGATAGCAAGGATTTAACTACAGACTGACTCGTCCCGATCAATACTTTATGCCTGTGCGCTCGAAAATTCCCGGTGTGCTTCCGGGGAATGGCATCTAATATAGCCTGTACCATGCGCAAAGAGGCTCAATTACACCTTATGGGATATGAGTTCAAGTGATTGGTTAATCTCCTACCAGAAACTAAGCCAGGTCATTACCTGCGGATAAAAGGTTTTTCCTAACCTGAAGCGAAAGGTTTTTCTGCTTCGGGCTCACATGGAGGATCACAAGATGGCGCTTTACCCTCTTGCTTAAAGTGCAAGAAGGTTACAGAGAGTTGCCATCTCAAAACTCCCGATGATTTTCGGGAGTGAGTGATCCTCCTTTTTGTTTTACCCCCTTGGATTTGGGGCTGCACTTTAACAAATAACCTTTTCCTATTTTGGGGCGCTTTTGGCGTGCTGAGAAGCAGAGAGGTTCATATTACATGGAGAAAAAATAGCCCCCTTGAAGGGGGTTCATGGATGGGTAGACGGGGATTTGCCCTGCTTACCCATCCATACTTAACGATACAGGGCGATAAATGCCAGCGAAGAAGGGGTTAACTTCTCCCCTGGCGTTTGCTGCCCTGTAATTTCACACGGGCGGTTTTTTAACGCTGGAACGTCCTTGAAGCTCTTTTTCAAGGATTGGTATTTCACATTAATTGGACTCTATTCAACGTTGGATATTTTCACAAGGAGGAACATGCAAGAAACCAAAGAATTGATACAAGCACAAGCTGAGCGCACCGACCGTGCGCGATCTGCCATCCTGGCTGGTAAGTTTCTAGTCACCCGCATAGCTCCCCAACAATGGACGGTCAAAAATGGCGACAAGTTGCCATACGCCGTTGCTTTAAAAGGAGACACCTGGGTATGTACCTGTATGGACTACCAACAGCGAGGACCACAGATTCTCTGCAAACATATTGAAGGCGTCCGGCTCTCAGAGGCGGCGCAAAATCGATCAAATTCAGATAGAGACAAGGAGATTCACATGAATGAGCAACCCTCAATAGATGGGAGCCTGGGGGATCGGCTAAACCGTATTCTCTGGGAATTGCGCCAACCGCTGGATATGTCCAGGGTAAAACGCCGGCAAGCTCCGGGAATGGGTTCTGTCCCTTACCTGGAAGGCTACGATGTCATTGATCGAGCAAATACCGTCTTCGGTTTTGCCTGGTCATTTGACTTAATTGGCGAGCCAGTTATTGTCCGCTGGCAGAAAAAGGTGTTGACCTGGAACCAGCAGGAAAAACGTAAGGTTCCGCTGATTGATGCTAATGGCAATGTTCAGACAGAGGAAGTCGGGCTGGTGTATATCACTGGCAAGGTATCAGTAGATCTGGACGGCAAGCTCTATAGCCATGCTGATTTGGGACGCTGCGTTTTCACCGGCGATACTCCGGAAGCA
>CAYLVS010000298.1:0-2153 GCA_964387185.1 uncultured Oscillospiraceae bacterium
TCCGCCAGGACACCAGGCTGATATTGCCACAAATAAGCTCCAGACAGGTCATGCCTCGGGGATGGATGCAGCAACCTACATTGAAATACGCCGGTTCCCCTTCCCTCGGGAACTTAGCCCGGTGGGTGTGTCCGCAGATAATGGATATGTTGTGATCCGTATTCCAATAGTTATAATTCTTTTCCACCTTGTGGCGCCGTGTTCTGCTCTTGGAAGGGCTGGCCGCGTATTTGACCCCGAGAATATGCATGAATCTCCAGAAGTATCGAATCATAAAGAAGGAAAAAAACCATAGCTGATCATTGATGAAGTCCCCTTGGTGGCCGTGAACCACGAAGATTTCCTGGCCTGTATCCCTGTGTTTCAATATGATGGCTTCGTGTACGTTGATGTTGGGGAAGAGATCCTCCACAGATTCTGAAAAGTCATCCTCCGTGTAAAAGAGGTTTTCCTCCACATATTTTCGGCTTTTCAGCTGGAGGTTATGATTGCCGTAGAGCATGTAGAGCCGACCCGCCTGGTGAAACTTTTTAAGAATCTCAAAGGTCGTCACATGTGCTGTGTAGATGTGCTTAAACCGTGGCTGCTCAAGGAGCTCATCCCCGTCGCCCACCTCCACGTAAGTGCAGCCGTTTTGATAATAAAAATCGATAGCATGGTCATAAATGTGGCGATTCCTGCCAAACTCATCGGACAGGCTGTCGTCACCTCTGTGAACGTCTCCAAAGAAGACTATTTTCGAGTTATCGTCAAAGGGTACCGGAAAAGCATCCCCGAACACCTGATCAAGTCTGCGGTTCGTATACATATCAGTTCCTCATTTGTATTTCATAAGTGCAACCCGTTGCTCCGTAAAACCTGTATGTTTTGCTTCCTATGCAGTATTTATTATACCACAACTAATTCTAATATCGCCCTTAAAATAACCCTTACGGCCTTGTTGACCTCCGCATAATTCATTGTACCCTTTTCCCGCAAAATTAAATAACCGCTTTCAAAAGATGGGTATCGCAGAAGCTGACTAAAATCCGCATCAATGGACTCAAAATCGATAAAATCCGCTCCCTGGCGCCTCTCCAAGGGAATGGTGACGGTCAGCTTCCTTTCTTTGGCTTTGTGAATCGCTTGATAACCTGTTTCAAAGGAATAGTAGTCGAGATCCATATTCCTCGTACCGGCAGTAATCGTAAAAACCTTATTGCTCAAGGTCATGCTCTTGACGTATGCTCTCTTATCTCCGGAGGCCACGGTAAAACCTTCGTAAAAGAGGATCCTGTGGAGGTCCAGCTTTTCCAGGATTCTTACAATGGAAGCCAATTGGACCAAATCGTCCCGGTTGTGCAAAAGTACCTTTTCTCTGGCAGCAACTGAGCCGCTGCGAAGATATTCGTCGTAGAGTGCAACGCTTTCACCGCCTGAGATCTCATCCTGCCGGAGAGGAGAAAGCCCTAAAAAAACCTCGATGCTCTTCTGCTTTAGGTTGGGGAGGACTTCTCTCATTCTCGAATAATAGTGCAAAGCCCGGTACAGGTCAAAGTATTGGATGTGATCGAATGGATAGCCCAGCCCATGTTTCCGTAGCCGTTGCCGCATAAAGGGAAGATCAAAACTGTAGCCATTGTATGTAATCAGCACGTCAGCCAAGGAAAGGGCATCGCCGTATTCCTTTAACAGGCTTTCCTCGCTACCCTCCCGGTCAGCAAAGTACTGGATCACCTCCGCACATTCTTCCCCCGGCACCAGCAGCCCTCCTAAGATGACTTCAGACCGGTTGGGGTTGAGGCCGGTGGTCTCGATATCCAGGACGCAGACTTTAAGGCCGCCGAAGTATTCGTCGTAGATCTTTGAGTGATAAGGTCGAATATTTGCTAAATCTCTTATTACTTCCACTTTATATTCTCTCTTCTATGGATGTGTTGGGGATGGCAGGGGGACGGATGGCAGGGGGACGTTTTGTTTGCCACCTTTGCCACCATGGCGGTAGAGGTGGCAAAGGTGGCAAACAAAACGTCCCCCTGCCATCCCGTCTCCCCGACGCATCCATTTTATCATAATAAGCCCGCAAAACAAAACAAACTGCAGGGGAGCAGTTTGTTTTGTTCAAAAGGGGTATTGGGATTAGAGATTAATGAGGTTATCAGGGGGATAACCAC
>CAYLVS010000299.1:0-1694 GCA_964387185.1 uncultured Oscillospiraceae bacterium
GAGCCGGTTCTGGTCTGCAAAGCGGAGGGTATCTGCGTGATGCCCAAGGCTTCCAAACGTAAATAAGACCAATCAGGAGTGGCAAGGGGACGTTTGGTAGCAAACGTCCCCTTGCCACCCCTTCTTCCGGCTTTTTAATTGACACAAAGCATTGAAAAGGATAGAATTGTTGGGTCGCTAGTTAAGGAGAACCCTACAATGATTACACCTTTTTTTGTCCTTTTCGGACTTATGGCAACCGGATATTTCTCCAGGAAACTCAGTTGGCTGGACGATTCAAAAAACGAGGGGCTAGGCAATATCCTCGTTCATATTGCATTGCCCGCATTATTGCTTTCCAGCATGATCGAAAATGAAGTTCAGGGAAAAGTCTTGATCCAATTCCTGATCATGACCGTGCTCTCGATCGCTTTTTATTTCTTATATGGATTTTTAGCACTGTTCTATGTAAAACTTGCCCGTATTCCAAAAAAATTTGAGAGCATGGTACGGGTGTCCATGCTGACTTCGAACAACGGATTTATGGGTTTCCCCATTACCCTGGCCTTTTTCGGCCAGCCGGGATTGATTCTCATGGTGGCAAACAACCTGGCCATGGCCATTGTACTCTGGGGCTACGGACTTTACATTCTCAAGCGCACAAAGCGACTGTATTCAGAAGAGGAAAACGTAGAGAAAACATCTCTTTCAGAATCCTTAAAGCAGATCTTTAATGCTACTGTCATAGCTGCGCTACTGGGACTGATCATCAGTGTAACCGGGGTCAATTCCCTGATCCCCGATGCTTTGGTCCGGCTGCTTTCTATCCTGGGAGGGCTTTGCACTCCTCTTTCCATGATCTATATAGGGGCAACTCTGTACAATTCTTCTTTTTCATCTCTGTTCAGGAGCCCACTGGTCCTGGGGGTGAGCATCACCAGACTAACGGTCCTTGCCGCCATCACTTTCGGCATCTTATGGCTGTTACCCGTCTCCTCACTTGTGAAGCAGGTCTCGCTCCTGGTCATCACTTTGCCCTCGGCAGCGATAGTTCCCGTAATGACGGCAAAATACGGCATTGGTGGTGAGGAAGCCTCTAAAATTGTAGTATTGTCTACCTTGCTTTCCCTGGCCATCACGCCTTTGGGCGTTTATCTTGCCCTCACTCTTTTCTAGCTGTTTTTCAGATAATCCACTTCCTGCCGGGTCAGCTTCCTGTAGTGCCCTACCTTTAAATGACCCAGATACAGGTCACCAATCGCCACACGTTCCAGCTCTATTACCTTGTTCCCTACCGCTGCAAACATTTTGCGAATCTGGCGGTTCTTCCCTTCGTGTATGATGATTTCAGCAAGGGCGGAACGCTCCGCTTGCTTAATCACACTCACCTTGGATGCGGAGGTAACAAATCCACCGATATCAACGCCTCTTCTGAGCTTTGTAATTCGCTCCGGCGAAAGCACGCCTGCCACTTTTGCCCGATAGGTCTTCTCAACTTGGTGCTTCGGGTGGGTGAGATGATATGCAAACTCTCCGTCATTGGTCATAAGCAGCATCCCCGAAGTATTGTAATCCAGCCTGCCTACAGGGAACAGCCGCGCATCCACCTCTCTCACCAGATCCATAACCGTAGGCCTGTCCTTATCGTCGGACACGCTGGTAATGTAGCCTTTTGGCTTGTTGAGCATGATATATACATGTTTGTGCACGCCTTC
>CAYLVS010000299.1:1704-2148 GCA_964387185.1 uncultured Oscillospiraceae bacterium
TACCTCCACCACATCGCCGGCGACTACATCGTAGCCGGGCTCGTCCAAAATCGCGCCGTTGATCTTCACCTTGCCGGCTTTTATCAGTTCATCCGCCTTCCTGCGGGAGGCAAGTCCCGCAGAGGCGATGTATTTATTTAGTCTCATTTTTTCTCCTACCTTTTCCTTTGTTAACCTAGAATATCACAATATTTTTTCCTTGTATATATTCTCTAGGTCGTATTTCTTAATACGGTTTCGTATGGTTTCGCGATCCGTGGTGTAGAGGCCCTTTTCCTTCATCCTCTCAAAATAGGCGGCGCCGGCCAGCGTGTAACGCGTCATGAGTCCATCCTTTGTCTGAACCATGTGGTTGGCGTAGGAGATCAGATCTCCGATGGCGATTTGGTTGGGCAAGACTAGGGGCCGGAGCCCCTTCAAGTATCTCGCGCAATTATAGCCTGC
>CAYLVS010000300.1:0-2136 GCA_964387185.1 uncultured Oscillospiraceae bacterium
GATCTTTCCAGCCATGGTTGGACCTGCAGGAGAACTGGCTAACCCGAAATTATGACAGATGGCTGCACCGACCAATAAGCCCATGATTGTGATCGCGGAGTCTGAGTTTCCTCCCCCGGCCAAGATCAATTGCCGTAAAGGGCACCCTCCTAAGAGTGCTGAACCGAATCCTACCAATGCCATGCCTAAGAAATTCCAAGTGAAATTTTGGAATGCCACCGGTTGATTGACCCACCCCAGATGAAAGCTGCCATTGAGCAGATTTGCTAGAGTAGCTACTACCAAAATACTCAGAAAGCCAGTTAAAAGATGGAAGTCACGGAACAAGACGACGTCTCGAATTCCTCCGACCATACACAACCTTGTTTTATGAGCAACTGCTCCTATAATCAAACCCACTCCGAGCGCTAATAGCCAAGGAGCGGCCATAGAACCGGGACCGGTTTCACTGCGTGCAAAGAGCAAAGGTGTGACCAGCGAGAGAACGAAGAGTCCAACCAAGACTATGGTGATCATAGAGCCTTCTAAGCTGCTTTGCTGGTAGGTTCTCTTGAGCGAAAAACCCTTTTGTAAGAAAAAAACACCTAAGAGGATTCCAGCTGTAAATCCAAACAGTCCGACTACGGCATTAAGATCTCCTCCAGCCAACCTCAGAACCAAGCGTAAAGGACAGCCCAAGAACATAAGGGCACCGATCATAACAAAGATCCCCAAAACAAAACGGGTAACCGGAGAGGATCCTCCTTGCGCATGATATTCTTTGTTTGCTACCGCCATGATGAAAGCACCCAAAACCAAACCGACGATTTCCGGACGCATGTACTGTACGACTCCTGCCTGATGAAGTTTCATACTTCCAGCAATGTCTCGAATAAAGCAAGCAATGCATAAACCCATATTAGCCGGATTTCCGAAACGGACCAACAAAACAGCAAATGCACCGAACAAGGCTCCGGAAAATATCATCCAGAGCTTCTGTGTCTTCTCCATGTAAACTCAACCCTTCTGTGAAATTTTGAACACCCCCATTATATAAGAGTTCACAAATAAATCAAATTCTATTATCTGATTCTGTTTTTTACTATATAGTTTTTAACTATATTTACTGGATTTTTCGATGCCGATACGCTATAATAGTTCAATGAGTAGGAGGGGTTTTTCAATGCATAGAATCAATTTTGACAACGCCAGTACTGCTTTTCCCAAGGCTCCCGGTGTTGCAGAGGCGGTTTTTCAATTTATGAGCGGTGAGGCTTATAATATCAATCGCGGCACATATGCAGAAAGCTATGATGTCGCTTTTCGCGTTTTAGACACAAGGGAAAAACTGGCTAAACTCTTTCACGCTCCTCATAGCAAGAACGTCATCTTTACCCCCGGTGTGACCTATTCCTTGAACATGGTCTTAAAGGGGACTTTCCATTCGGGAGATCATTTGCTTTGTTCTTCCATGGAACATAATGCCTTGATGCGTCCTTTAGTACAATTAGAAAAACAAGGGATATCGTTTGACGCGGTTTCCTGCTTGTCCGATGGCTCTTTGATTCCTGAGGATATGGAAGCCAAGATTCGTCCCAACACAAAAGCGATTGTAGTCACAGCAGCATCGAATGTCTGTGGTACATTCCTTCCTTTACAAGCCCTTTCGGAGATCTGTCAACGACATGGGCTGCTCTTTATTCTGGATGCTGCACAAATGGCAGGTCCCTTTGATATCGATTTTCAAAAATTGAATCTCGATGTACTGGCTTTTCCTGGTCACAAAGGCTTACGCGGACCGCAAGGCATTGGTGGCATGATTTTATCGGACCGTATTGCGAAAATTATGGATCCTCTGATCAGCGGTGGAACCGGCAGCACCTCTCACTCCGAAGAAATGCCTCCCTTTCTCCCCGATCGCTTTGAAGCAGGTACTATGAATTTACCCGGAATCATCGGCTTGCATGCTGCATTAGAGCATTTATTGAAACAACCCCTCAGGAGCATTGCAGATCACGAGCTGGCTATGACCGGACAATTTTTAGAAGGTCTTAAGAAAAACACAAAAGTTCGGGTCATTGGTAGAACCGATTGTATTGAAAGAGCGCCGGTTGTATCGATCGACACCCCAGAACGAGATCCTGCAGAAATTGCATT
>CAYLVS010000301.1:0-2128 GCA_964387185.1 uncultured Oscillospiraceae bacterium
TCTTTTTTTACTTGTTCTGCCTTCGATTTTACGATTCTTTCCTTTATGGAATTTTCCTTTTCTTTTTCCTTTGCGGATGTTTCTCCCTTGGCTAGAATGTCGAGGTACTTGAACTTATTGCATGCCACTATGAAGGCTTTGGGGGTTTTCTTCTCACCCATTCCTACCACGTCCATACCCGATTCCCGCAGTCTGGATGCGAGGCGGGTAAAATCGCTGTCGCTGGTGACGAGGCAAAAGCCATCAACATTGCCCGAATACAAAATATCCATTGCGTCGATGATCATGGCTGCATCCGTTGAATTTTTCCCCGTAGTATATCCGTATTGCTGAATGGGGGTGATGGAGTATTCCAGTAGCACGCTTTTCCAGTTGCCCAATGCGGGTCTGGTCCAGTCACCGTATATCCTCTTGTAGGTAGCAACACCTTCGTTGGAAACCTCGTCGAGTATAAATTTTATATATTTGTCTGATATGTTATCTGCATCGATTAATACTGCAAATCTGTGTTCGTTTGCCATCAAACTCCTCCTTTGTTCTTGAAGCTCCCAGATTAGTATCCTGTTATATTTTAACACAAGCAACATTAAAATACCATACGCCTTTCCGGCTAAACATTGCATCATCGCAGTTTTTCCTGTATAATTATTTTTTGAGTACAAGATATTACTATTGGAGCAAAGCGATCGGAGGATATAATATGTTTTTGTATGAACCGAACCCCATCGCATTTACGGTATTGGGACAAGGTATCCGATGGTATGGGATCTGCATCGCCTTAGGGATGCTAGCAGGTTTGCTGATTGCCTATTACAGGGCTCCCAGGCATCAAATACCCAGCGAAAAAGTCGTTGATCTGGCATTGATTTCAATACCTGCCGGTGTCATCGGTGCAAGGTTGTACTATGTACTGTTTAATTGGGAACTTTACGGAGGGGATTTCTTTCAGATTATCAATCTTCGTAACGGAGGCTTAGCGATTCACGGCGGTTTGCTGCTAGGTATGATAGCTGCCGCAATCTTCTGTAAAATCTGGAAAATTGCTCCCTTGAACTTGTTGGATTTAGTGGTTCCGTCAATCGCCCTGGCGCAAGCCGTCGGACGTTGGGGAAATTACTTCAATCAAGAGGCGCACGGCGGCCCAACAAACCTTCCCTGGGCGATTTTAGTAAAAGGTGAAATGGTGCACCCTACCTTCCTCTATGAATCATTGTGGTTGCTGGGTATGTTCTTGGTGCTTATATTTATTGACAACCGAAGCAAATACAGCGGCAGAGCCTTTTTATCATACGGCATCTTATACTCAGTTGAGCGTTTTTTTGTAGAGCAGCTACGAACAGACAGCTTGATGATCGGATCTTTCCGGACGGCCCAGCTGGTAAGTGCTGCAGTATTTATCGTCTTCTTGGTTTTGTTGATAAGGATGGAGCGAAAATACAACCGTAAAGGCCGGATTTTTTATTAATAAGGAGAACTTAAATGAAATTGGGTATCGTAGGCTTGCCTAATGTTGGCAAGAGCACGCTTTTTAATGCAATTACAAAGGCCGGCGCGGAAGCGGCTAACTATCCCTTCTGTACCATAGAGCCCAACATCGGCGTTGTGATAGTACCTGATGAGCGACTCAAAGTCCTGCACGAGATGTACAACTCCAAGAAGACCGTATATACATCCATTGAATTTTACGATATTGCCGGCCTGGTCAAAGGTGCTTCCAGGGGCGAAGGCCTGGGAAACAAATTCTTGGGGCATATCCGCGAGGTAGCTGCTATTGTCCACGTGGTCCGCTGTTTTGACGATCCCAATGTAGTTCATGTGGACGGGAAGGTTTCCCCTCTTTCTGATATTGAGACTATCAATTTAGAGCTGATTTTCTCTGATATAGAGGTGATTGATCGTCGGATTCAAAGAACACAGAAAAACCTCAAAGGGGATAAAGGACTTCAGTCAGAGATCGCTGTTCTAGAGAGGATAAAAGATGCCCTTGAGAGCGGCATTACAACAAGAGCGCTGGATTTCAACGAAGAGGAAGACGAATTCGTGAAGTCCCTGGATCTGTTGACTTACAAGCCTGTCATCTATGCGGCAAATGCCTCAGAAGACATGGTGGCAAAAGGAACAGACAATG
>CAYLVS010000302.1:0-2120 GCA_964387185.1 uncultured Oscillospiraceae bacterium
ACGCTTGCAGGTTGGTCCCGCTCCCGGAAATCAGTACGGCGATGTTCAGCACAGAATCACCTCTTTTTCTCCGGATATGATCTCCCCGATTATTTTTGATCCGCCGTTCTCTTCATTGAGGCATTGGAGGGCTTTGTCCGCATCTGCAGGGTCCAAAACCAGGCACATGCCGGTACCCATATTGAAGACGTTGAACATTTCCCTAAGGGGTATGTTGCCTTCCTTTTGGAGTAAATTGAAAATAGGAGGTATGGCCAGGGCATTGCTGTCTATCTTTGCGGCGCAATTTGCCGGCAGGGCTCTGGGAATGTTTTCATAGAAGCCACCGCCGGTGATATGGCAAATACTTTTCACCTTTACCTGTGAGAGCAGGGAAAGGATGGGCTTTACGTAGATGCGAGTGGGGGTGAGAAGAGCTTCTCCCAAGGTAGAGGAGAGCTCATCTACATAGCGGGACAGTGGCCGGTTTTCCACATCAAAGACCTTACGGACCAGAGAAAAACCGTTGGAGTGAATTCCGGAAGAGGGGAGGCCGATAATCACATCACCGGGCTTTACGGATCCGGAATCGATAATCCTGCTTTTGTCTACTACTCCCACGGAGAATCCCGCCAGGTCGTATTCTTCAGGACCGTAAAAGCCGGGCATTTCCGCGGTTTCGCCGCCCACTAAGGCGCATCCTGCCTGAACGCAACCCTCTGCAACGCCGGAGACGATGGCAGCTATTTTTGACGGTTGATTTACACCTACAGCCAGATAATCGAGGAAGAGCAAGGGTCTTGCTCCACTGCAGATAATATCATTGACGCACATGGCCACACAGTCGATGCCGATGGTGTCGTGCTTGTCCATTAAAAAGGCAATTTTCAGCTTGGTTCCTACCCCGTCGGTGCCGGATACAAGCACCGGCTCTTTTATTTGGGAAAGATCGGGCTGAAAGAGGCCGCTAAAGCCGCCAATGCTGCCCAATACGCCTTTGGTGACGGTTCTGCCGATATGGGCCTTCATCAATGAAACTGCCTCATATCCTGCGGTAATATCCACGCCTGATTCCTTGTAAAATTCGCTGTAACTTTTCATTTTAATCCTCCCTGCCGGTAGTGCTCTGTGATGCGTCAGAATTCTCTCCAATTTTATGACTGAACTTCTCCTTTGTCGTGGTATCGGTGACCGGGATGGGATAGTGGCCGGTAAAGCAGGAAGTGCAGAATTCCAAGGAAGGATTGTCCGCTAGCTTGGTCACGTTGTCAACGCCGAGGAATCCGAGAGAATCCACCCCGATGATTTGGGCTATTTCCTCTATGCTGTGATTGGCTGCGATGAGGTTTTCCCTGGACTTGATATCGGTCCCGAAATAACAGGGATGGAGGAAAGGAGGCGATGAGATTCGCATATGGATTTCCTTTGCTCCGGCTTCTCGCAACAATCGGACGATGCGCTTGCTGGTAGTGCCTCGGACGATGGAATCGTCAATGAGGATGACCCGTTTCCCTCTTACAGTAGAGGAAACAGGATTCAACTTTATGCGCAGAGTATTTTCCCTCTGGGGTTGGAAGGGCTGAATGAAAGTTCTTCCTATATATTTGTTCTTGATAAAGCCTACGTCGTAAGGAATCCCCGATTGCTTGGAATAGCCCAAAGCTGCGTCAATTCCGGAATCCGGAACGCCGATGACCACGTCGGCCTGAACTGGATGCTCAAGAGACAGGAAAGCTCCTGCACGCTGTCGGGCTGTGTGAACACAGCTGCCGTCAATGACGGAATCGGGGCGGGCAAAATAGATAAATTCAAAGACGCAAGCAGACTTCTTACCCGGTTTGCAATGGTCTTCTATGCTACGCATTCCTTCGGCATCAATAATCACAATTTCCCCGGGTTTTACATCCCGGATAAATTCCGCACCTACGCTGTCCAAAGCGCAGCTTTCCGAAGCGATGATATAATCCTCTCCGGCTTTACCGATGCAGAGGGGGCGGAAGCCCAGAGGATCCCGGACAGCGATGAGTTTTTTCGGGGACATGATTACCAGGGAGTAGGCCCCCTGTATTTTTTTCATGGCACGGCTGATGGCTTCTTCTATTGAAGAGGATGTAAGCCGCTCTCGGATAATTGTATAGGAA
>CAYLVS010000303.1:0-2115 GCA_964387185.1 uncultured Oscillospiraceae bacterium
TTGAAATGAATCGTACCGAAAAAACTGTAAGATTAACCAAAATGGCCATGCTGGCCGCCATCTCTCTGGCCCTTGTGCTGCTGATCCGGATTCCTTTTCCGCCTGCACCATTCCTGGTCTACGACCCGGCAGACATTCCCATTATCATCAGCGGCTTTGCGTTTGGCCCAATGTCTGGGATTGCCATTACCGTGGTGGTAAGCTTTATTCAGGCCTTTGCCTTAGCAGGAGATGGCATCATCGGCTTTTTAATGCACGTTTTGGCCACGGGCTCATTCGTGCTCGTAGCGGGTTTGCTTTATAAAGGGCATAAGACGAAGAAGAGAGCGGTTATCGCTTTGGCAGCAGGTACATTGACTTGGGTCGTTACCATGATTGGCTGGAATCTTGTGGTTACACCCTTTTATTTGGGCGTCCCCATTGAAGCTGTAGTTGCTATGATTCTGCCGATTCTGCTACCCTTTAACCTCATGAAGGCCGGCATAAACAGTATTGTAATCTTTTTGATCTATAAGCCCATTGCGAGGTTTTTGCATAAATAAGGGTGATTTGGATAGCAGGCGGCCTGCGTTAACGAGGTAAAAATGTTAGAAATTTATATCAAAAATGAAAAAGAAGCGGAAGAGCTGGGAATGCAGTTGGCGGACAAGCTGGGGCCGGGTTCTGTGGTGGCGCTGACAGGCGATCTGGGAGTGGGGAAAACTACCTTTACCAAAGCCATAGCCCGGGGACTGGGTATCACTGCCCTGCTCACCAGCCCTACCTTTACCATCATTCATGAATACAGAGACGGAAGGCTGCCCCTGTACCACTTTGATGTCTATCGCATCGAGGATGAGGAAGAGTTGCACGAGCTGGGCTATGAGGAGTATTTTTACGGGGACGGCGTCTGCGTCATCGAGTGGGCTGACCGCATTAAGGATTTTTTACCCGATAATACCATCCACATTCACATTGCTTATGGTGACGGAGAAAACGAAAGGACTTTTCAGATCGATGAGAATATTAGCCATTGAGACTACGGGGCCAAATGCTTCCGTCGCCCTCATCAACGAAAACAGGGAAGTGAAAGAAGAAACTTCCGATAAAACGCTGTCGCATTTGCAGAATTTAATACCTATGATCGACGATTTGCTCGAAAAATGCGAATTGGAAATAGACGATGTGACACATATTGCAGTGTCCGAGGGCCCCGGATCCTTTACGGGCATCCGAATAGGCATGGCTACGGGAAAGGCACTCGCCCAGGCGCTGGAACTGCCGGCGATCAGTGTGCCGACTCTGCGGTCCTTTGCCTGGAATGCACCGGATTTTACAGGACTTATCTGTCCGCTCTTTGATGCAAGAAGAGACCAGGTATATGCGGGGGCTTATTATTGGGATAAAGGAGGCTGCTGTCAGGCCGTCAGGGACGATGCCTGGAGCTTGGAAGGATTTCTTTCCGAAGTGGAGGCGGTGGACCCCGAGCACATGAAGGAGATTCGCTTCTTCGGCGACGGAATCCGGGTGTTCGAAGAAGCCCTACGAGAGTGGGCGATTTCGACAGAACGTTTATCGCCGAATGACGATATGAGCCGAATTTTGGCAGAACCGGAGCTGAGGCTACAAAGAGCCACGTCCATAGCAACGGCGGCTTTAGACATCGCCGAGGCGGGCGGGGCCAAGTCCTTTGACCTGCTACGGCCGGTCTACTTGCGAAAAGCCGAGGCAGAACGCAAACTAGCATCCAAAGGGACAGACAACGTGGTTGATTGAGGAGAGGAATGAACGGGATTATTCGAAAAGCAGTATTGCAGGATGCAGCGGCCATGGCCGCACTCGATGGGGAATGCTTTACCGCCCCTTGGAGCAGACAGGCCTTTGAACAAGAATTGTCGGTAAATGAAGCTGCATTTTACCTGATTGCTGCAATTGGCGATGAGATAACCGGTTATGCAGGACTTTGGGCAGTTCTCGACGAAGGACACATTACGAATATCGCGGTCCACCCAGAGCACAGGCGAAAAGGCCTCGGGGAAATGTTGCTTTCTGAATTGATACGGATTTCGGAAGAGAACGGTCTTTCGAGTCACACACTTGAAGTCCGCATCTCCAACGAACCGGCAAGAAGGCTAT
>CAYLVS010000304.1:0-2099 GCA_964387185.1 uncultured Oscillospiraceae bacterium
CCCAGAGCACCCCGGCGCGGAGCAGGGAATCGTCGGCTACGCTTGTCTTCGAATATTTGCCGACGAGGGGACAAGTCGGGGTCAACCCCGAAGCCCCACCCGGAGCCACACCGAAGTCTCCTTGCCCTCCCCGACGCACCCCGCCGGGGCTTTCCCGGCCTGCTGGTACGGAGACGACGACGGGAACCTCGCACCGGTGTACGGGCCCACTCTGTCGACAAGGCTCTGCACAATCTCGGCGGTGCGGTTCGCTTCCATCCTTATTCCTTTCCCTCAATGATCGCATCAAGTTTCCGGATTACCTGATCTATCTGAGCAATTGCATCCTCATTGCTTATGGCATCTGCCTGCCTGTTTTTTGAGTAAACGCCTATTACGAATCGTTTCTTTAAATCGAAATGCCATTTCTGAGGATTCTTACCGTTACGATATATCATATATGTATTATCGCTTTTTTTTATCTTATAATACTCAGGAATCTTATTCCACATTGCAACTGTGCTTGTAATATATTTAAACAACTTATCGCAGGCACTATTCCATGATTTACAATCGTTTACAGTCACATAGAATACAGACATATTCTTTTCGCGGAGATCGAAAGAAATCTCGACTAGTCCATTATTTAGCTTGAGCGGACGATTCTTATCCATGACAATTTGATAGCTACCTATCCTCTGTACCGCTTCAAGTTTGCTGGCAATGTTAACTATTGAAGCACTGATAACATCATTTGTTGACGTTATGTATGGCAAGTCCAGATATTCTTTTACGTCTTCCTCTTTCCAGCGATCTTCAGATGGCATCGCCCCTCTCTTCACAAGTTTTGGCTTCATGTCTTTTACTGGACTGGGAGGATCGTCAGCGTACATTGGGCAGACTCCAAAGAAAATAAACACAAGAAACATTGCCTGACAGGCAACCAAATTATACTTCATAATAACACTTCCTTTCAATTTGTTACTCTAACGGATGAGTCTCATCGGTTTCAACCGAGCCTGCACCTGGGGTGCCTGCGGCTATATAGGTTGTATAGTCCATCTTTATAATTATGGAACTCATCGCGCTACAGCTATCGTACACATGACCGCCCTTCTTCACAAAACAATGGAAATTGTAGCGGAAGAACTCCGTCCTTCGTCTTCCAACCATATCCATTCCCAATAGACTTCCCGTCGCATCAAGACCGACTGCTGAATCTAAACAGTTTGCTGACGTTGTTGTCATGTAATCCGTATAGCTGAAGTTCCCACCGGGAGTCAGACATTGGCTGGCTCCATTATATGGAATTGTATAGAGCTGAGTGGTAATTGCACTCATCGCATTATCCTCTGTGTCTTTACCGTTTGCATTGCATGTTACAACAGCAAAATCCAAAGCGTCGACCCACGGATTTTGCGTATCCCCAGCCGTTTGATTCCACGGAGATTTCGGAGTATCCCAAAGCACATACACCTTGTGTCCAGAAGTCCGCTCCATCTCCATGTCCGAGACAGCTGTACCATTCACTTCCCTCACGATCCACTTCCATGCCTCCTCGGACTTGAACACCTTGTTGGGGGTATTACCAGTAATTGTGAATTCAACATATTCGCTTTCATCAATACCAGCAGTCGTCGAATCGTCTGCGCCCTCCTACGAAATGCCTCCAGAGAATGCAATCGTCTTTTCTGTCGCATCACCAAGTGAGCCGTTAGTATCATCAGAAACTTCCCTGATTTTCAGCGACGTGATCGTGTTTGGATAAGCCTTCATGCGAACAAGCACTTTGACCGCCTTGTCCTTGACGTATGCAGCTGGTTTGTTTTGCCCACCCTTGACATATTCAGGAACTGAAATCGCCGCTGTGAAGTTCTCTCGGATATTCAGTCCTTCGTCCGTAGCCGTTGTCGGTTTGTAATTGAACGCGATCTTATCGACCTCCACCCGTATCGCCTGGCACTTGATCTCATCGTAGGTGATTTCGCTATTAACATCGTACTTCGTTGGCTTGCGCTCAAGCCGGATGGTCAATGCCCCTGTGGGAGCCGAGATGCCCGTGTTCTGCGAGGCGTAGAATACCAGCGGCCATGTCTTGACTTTATTCGACAGAATCTCAA
>CAYLVS010000305.1:0-2098 GCA_964387185.1 uncultured Oscillospiraceae bacterium
TCAAAGAAAGACGGCCTTGTGGCTGCTTGGTCTGATTTTCATTATCAGCCTTTCTTTCGTTGGGTGTGGAAATCCTCCTGTTGACAATGTGCCGTATGAACCGGTAATACCGGAAACTATATCAACTAACGGGAAACCGGTAACCGCACCGGTAGAAATCCTTTACATCGTAAAGAATCCATTGGAAATCATCGAAGAGGAGATCACGGAGGGGACCAACGAAGAAGAAGGAATTCAATTAAGGCATGAGATCATTTCCGTTTCCGGTCTTAAGGATAAGGAAGTAGAGAAAAAAATTAACGACCGGATCCGTGACACCTTTGAAAAACTCAAATCATCCAATCTGCCACCTTATCGGGGAATTAAGAAAGCCATTCCGGAGAATGCTTTACTCGTTGAAGACTATATATACATTGATGAAACGGCTAATTTTAATAACGTTCTGTCCCTTTGGCTCAATCGGAGCACCACCTATGCCCTGCCGGGAGAACAGGGTGATTACCTCCGAGATGCCTCGGGTTTTTATCACAACACGAAGTATGTCTCGGTGCAAGAAGGGTTGAATTTCGACCTGAATACAGGCAATGAAATCACACTGGCAGATGTGTTTGCAGATAACGTGGATTACCTTGCAATGCTCAATGACGCGGTATCCCGGGAGCTAAACGAAAGCAGTGCCCAGGACGAAGGATATTTTATTCGCTGGTACGGGATGAAACTGACCGAATCATTTAAAGGACTGTCTCCTGAACAGAAATTCTATATCAGTTCCTACGGAATAAGCTTGATTTTTGACTATAATACACCTGAGTTTTACATGCCGGAGTTTATGGCGCAAACTACGGAATTGTATTACGGGGATCTCGAAAAAACAATTGCCATTACAGAGCGATTCTATGACGATGGAGAAAGCATCTTTTTATCGGAGAAGGCACCGGCCAAAGAGCTCATAGGAAGCGGCTTTTCCTCCACCCCTATCAAGAAAGAGGAATACAGGGACGGCAGTGTAGATGTTTATAACTATGCAAGGTCTTCCCCCCAATTTCCCGGGGAGCTGATGGAAAAGATCATGGAGCTATCCAACCGCCCACAGAAGGAGATCGAAGAGCTGAATCGAATAATCAGCTTGGAGGGTGTCAACTGGAGTGGAGAGAAAAACGGGTATTTGGAGCAGAATGTTTCCGCAACTACAGTTGGGCCCTACGGCACCATTACGAGAAGCAAAAACGGCGGAGCGGGTGAATATTGGTTCTTTTCTTTGGAATACCACACCTACGACCTGGAAACAGGCAAGAAACTGGTTCTGGCGGATCTGTTTATACCTGGGTTCGACTACCTTACCCCAGTCAGAAGCAGTCTTAAAAAGGCAATCTCTGAGAATGGGGGCCTATATCGGGACGGAAACAGACTATCACCTTTGGAAAGTGAACAAGAGCTGAACGAAATGATAGAAAACAGTTTAGAATTTCATCCCAATACCGATTCTATTTGGATAGTAGCGGGAGATGTTGAATTCGCCGGCCCTCGTCGTGAGCCACTAAACATAAGCGTGACTTTCGAAGAAGTCGGATATGATAATATGATGGTTTTCAAGGGGCGTTAACCGGTTTTTTCCCACTTAAAAGCAATGACGCCGGCGATCATCAGTCCCAAGCCGACCCACTTGTTCCACGTGAAGGGGACTTTTTCGGCGCCCAGCCATCCAAAGGCATCGATGATTGCAGCCACCAGCAACTGAGCAATCAAGATGACAGCAATGGCGTGAGTAGGGCTCAGATGGCCGATGGCCAGCATGACCGTAATGATGATTACGGTTCCTAATAGTCCTCCCGACCAGTAAATCTTATTGACACCGGTAAGCTGTGAGAAGTCTCCTTTGCCAAAAATCCACATAGCCATGAGACCAAAAGCTAGCGCAGTTCCCTGCACAAAAACGTTGGACTCATAAAGACCTATTTTCTCGCTTAAACGGGTATTGATTACACCCTGCAGGCTCATGGCCGCACCGGCGATTACACTCATAATGGAACCTAACATAAAACACCTCCCAGGTATTTTGTCCCGGAAGGTGTTTATTATTCGTGCTTAAAAATACCTT
>CAYLVS010000306.1:0-599 GCA_964387185.1 uncultured Oscillospiraceae bacterium
CCTATGAAAAGCAGTGGCGGGAGATGACCCGGCGGATGGGCTATCTCATCGATATGGATGATCCCTATATCACTTTGGATAACGACTATATTGAGACGGGCTGGTGGATCCTGAAGGAGTTCTTCAAAGCCGGATTGATCTATGAAGGGCACAAGATCCTGCCCTATTGCCCCCGCTGCGGAACAGGCCTGGCTTCCCACGAGGTCGCCTTGGGCTACAAAGAGGTAAAGACCAATACAATTACCGCAAAATTCAAGCGCAAAGATAAAGATGAATACTTCCTGGCATGGACCACAACCCCATGGACACTGGCTTCCAACGTGGCTCTTACCGTAGGTGCGGATATCGACTATCTGAAGGTGGAGCAGCAGGGCACAACCTATTATCTGAGCAAGGCTCTGGCTGACAAAGTTTTAGGAGCGGGAACCTACACGGTTATGGAAGAGATGAAAGGCAGTGACCTGGAGTATATTGAATATGAACAACTGATGCCTTTTGTTGAAGTAGATAAGAAAGCATTTTTTGTCACCTGTGGCGACTACGTAACAACGGAAGACGGTACCGGCATTGTTCATACCGCTCCGGCCTTTGGTGAAGAC
>CAYLVS010000306.1:609-2091 GCA_964387185.1 uncultured Oscillospiraceae bacterium
TACAGGCAGGAAGTATAATCTTCCGGTCCCCAATCCTGTGGATGAAGAAGGTAAATACACTGAGACCCCCTGGGCGGGTCGCTTCGTCATGGAGGACGGCCTGGATGTGGACATCATTAAGTGGCTGGCTGCCGAGGACAAGATCTACAGTAAAGAAAAGGTGGAGCACAACTATCCTCACTGTTGGAGATGCACCACGCCCTTGCTCTACTACGCCAAGCCCAGCTGGTATATTGAGATGACCAAACTAAAGGATCAGCTTGTGGAAAATAACAACAAGATTAACTGGTTCCCACCCTTTGTAGGTGAGAAGCGTTTCGGCAACTGGATTGAAAACGTCAACGACTGGGCCATTTCCCGAAATCGGTATTGGGGAACACCGATTAATATCTGGCGCTGTAGCTGCGGCCATCTGGAGAGCATCGGTTCCCGGGCGGAGCTCGTGGAAAAGGCCATGGAGAAGATCGACGAGTCCATCGAACTCCACAGACCCGATGTGGACGAAGTCCATATCAAATGTTCCCAATGCGGAGAAACCATGAGCCGGATCCCCGAGGTTATGGACTGTTGGTTTGATAGCGGTGCCATGCCCTTTGCTCAGAGGCATTATCCTTTTGAAAACGAGGAAAGCTTCGATGAAGAGTTTTTCCCCGCAGACTTCATATGTGAAGGAATCGACCAGACAAGAGGCTGGTTCTATTCCCTGCTGGCGATTTCAACCTTTATAAAAGGCACATCGCCCTATAAGAACGTATTGGTCAACGACCTGATACTGGATAAAGAAGGGAAGAAAATGTCCAAATCCAAGGGGAACACGGTTAACCCCTTTGATCTATTCGATAAGTATGGTGCAGATGCCACCCGGTGGTACCTGCTGTCCACCTCTCCCGCCTGGTCCCCGACAAAATTTGATGAAGACGGACTGGTGGAGATCGTCAGCAAGTTCCTTGGAACATTACGGAACGTATACAACTTCTTCGTGCTGTACTCCAACACTGATAGCATTGATCCCAGAACCTTTTCTGTAGACTATGAGAAGAGGCCGGAGTTGGATCGCTGGATTCTGTCCAAATACCATCGCTTGATCCGTGAAGTCATCAGTGAGATGGATCGCTATGACCACATGAGATCCGTGCGTAAAATCCAGGAGTTCCTTGTAGAGGATCTATCCAACTGGTATATACGCAGAGCAAGGAGACGTTTCTGGGGAGAAGAGCTTACGGAGGATAAAAAATCCGTATATTTGACAACCTATGAGATATTGGTAGGTGTTGCTCAATTGTCGGCGCCCTTTGCTCCCTTCATCACCGACGAAATCTATACAAAGCTGACAGGCGAAGAGTCGGTGCACCTGTCCTATTATCCGGAATCCAAGGACGCGCTGATCGATGATAAGGTTGAGGAGCGGATGGATCTGGTCAGAATCCTGGTGGGCCTGGGAAGAGGTGTGAGAGAGAAGGAGCGGATCAAGGTCCGCCAGCC
>CAYLVS010000307.1:0-2081 GCA_964387185.1 uncultured Oscillospiraceae bacterium
CGACAACCAGGTCCACACCGACGATTGTAGCCACCTCCTCAGGATTGACCTGGGCATAACAGCCGATGACCGCAACAATGCTCTCCGGGTTCTGCTTCTTCATTCTGCGGATATACTGACGGGACTTCCGATCAGCCAGACCGGTAACCGTACAAGTGTTTATAACGTAAATATCTGCTAAGCCATGTTCATCTTCTATTTCAAAACCCCGCTTTAGGAAGCTCTCCTTGAGCGCCTGAGTCTCGTATTGGTTTACTTTACAGCCAAGTGTATAAAATGCTATTTTCATTATCTGTTCTCGCAATTCTATTATCACATTTCCAGTTCGTACATGATCATGGCCAAAGCTGCCGGCCCTGCGGTCTCTGTGCGCAAAATAGTCTTACCCAAAGACACAGATCTGCCCTTTAGGGCAGTGACTTTATCTGCTTCTTCGTCTGAAAAACCGCCTTCCGGTCCGATAATCAGAGCGACGTCTTTAATGGGTTCCGTCAAATTTCGCAGCACATCTTTAATGGTCACTTCATCCTCATTCTCGTAGGGGAACAGGACTAAATCATATCCCTCCAACCGATCCAGCATTTGCGAAAAGCTCACGTTCATTTCTATTTCCGGTATAATACCTCTCTTGCATTGCTTTACGGCCTCTGCTGAAATCTTATTCCAGCGGTCCAGTTTCTTCTCAAAGCCTTGCTTGTCCGCAACGACCGTACTTTTCGTGAAAACGGGAACTATAGAGTATACGCCGAGCTCCACAGATTTCTGAATGATGCTCTCCATCTTGCCATGTTTCGGTACGCCCTGAAATAAGGTGACCCTAATCTCCGGCTCCCGGGCAAACCTCTGCTTATCAAGGACCTTTACGGTAACCATTTCTGGACCTGCCGACAAGATCTCTGTCTCGTATTCGAATTCCCCCGAGTCAGATACTTCAAGCTTATCTCCGGCACCAAGTCTCAGTACTCTGCAGATATGCTTGATATCTTCTTTGTCTGTGATTTCAATATAATCAGCTTTTACAGCTTCACGACTTACGAAAAAACGGCTCATACTCTCTCCTATTGCAACGCAGCTGCTATGGCACACCACTCGCCTTCTTCCAAAATGTCCAGTATCCGAAATCCGGATGCTGTAAGCGCAGATACTACCTCGTCTTGCTTCTCGTTAATGATTCCTGATGAAATGAAGACTCCATTTTCCTTAAGGTGCTTAGTTGCATCTTTTGAAAGGTGGATCACCAAATCTGCCATGAGGTTGGCAGCTATAATGTCCCCGCAAAAATCAATTCCCTTTGTCAGATCGCCTTCTATAATGCGAATGTCTTGAGCAAGATGGTTGGTGTCCACATTACTTTTTGCCACAGCAACGGCAACAGGGTCAATGTCCACTCCCAGTATCTGCTGCGCTCCCAAGAGAGCGGCAGCGATGGTTAAAATCCCCGAACCGCAGCCAATATCCAGGACGGTGGACCTCTCTTCACTGATGAACTTTTCCAGCAGTTTGATACAGAGAGTTGTCGTGGGATGGGTGCCGGTGCCGAAAGCCATTCCCGGATCGATTTCAATCACCAACTCGTCCGGAGCCCTCTCATAGGGTTCCCAGCTGGGTTTTATTACGATTCGATCGGTGATTTGCGTCGGCTTGAAATATTCCTTCCACTTGTATTTCCAATCTTCATCGGAAACTCCTGCCACCTCTACCCTCTCGATATCCAAAATGCGGATCTCCTGCAATATATCATCCAGCAAATCGATGCCTTCGGGAGTATCTTCAATATAAAAGGTCAGGCTTGGAGGAATTACGCTCAACTCCTCCACTGCGGGATCGATATAGTCCCAATCAAAAGTGTTTCGCTTGTCCAGGAAATCCGAATAAGTCTGAGGTTCTTCAATTTGAATGCCAGAGATGCCCTTTTCCTGCAACACTAAGGCGATAACCTCCAGATTATTTGATTCCGTAAAGATCTTCACTCTCGTATAATCCATGCTAGTCTCCGATTCTTTAATCGAGTAGGGGGAAATTTCTTCCCCCTCTCACACCACCTGGCATGCCGTTCGGCACCAGGCGGTTCAATTCAAATA
>CAYLVS010000308.1:0-2077 GCA_964387185.1 uncultured Oscillospiraceae bacterium
GTTGTGATTGGATGGAAATAATCTGCCTTGAACACCCATTTGTGAAATTCTATCCATTTGTATTTTTCCCTGTCTTCAAGTCCGACCATATTCCTTCCGCTAATCAGGGAGAATGGCGGGGTTGCCTGAAGTGACAGGGTAAAAGTGGATCCGTTGGTAGGATAGATGAGGTTCGGGCCCGTTGAATATCTCGTAAGCTTTGTTGATAAAGTAAGCATATTCGATACTCCGTCGGAAAAAAGGAAATTATAATATGTAAAATCGTTAAGTAAGTATCTCTGGTAATTTATTTCTCCGGAAAGTGAGAAAAAATCATCCGGCCATTCGAGTCTTTTCCCAAGGCCGATAGATGCTCCGTTCGTAACCATCGACTGGAAATTGTTATCGCTTTTCTTTCTTCCGTTGGTCATAAGCGACCGGTATACTGAAACCGAAAAAGAGTTGGCCTTGTTTCCGCCCAACCAAGGCTCCATGAATGATAAATTGTAAGACTGGTAAAGACGTCCGTTGGACTGAGCCCGGATGCTAAGTGACTGCCCATCGCCTGAAGGGTACGGCCTCCACTCCCTGAGATTAAAGAAATTCCTCATGGAGAAATTATTGAAATGCACTCCAACTGATCCTACAAGCATTCCTGCTCCCCAACCACCGGATATTTCAAACTGATCATTCGCTCTCTCCTCAAGTTTGTAATGAAGGTCGACCGTTCCGCTAGACGGGTCCGGCACCACATTCGGGCTAATCTTTTCAGGGTCAAAATGACCGATCACGCCCAGCTGTCTAATGGATCTCATAATAGCGCTCTTGCTGAAAAGGTCCCCGGGCAGGGTGTAGAGTTCCCGTCTGGCAATATGCTCGTTCGTTCTTGTATTGCCGGTAATTATGATATTGTTGAGGTAAGCCTGATCACCTTCATATATCCTGACCTCCAGATCGACTGAATCATCTTCGACCTTTGCTTCGACAGGAACGAGGCTTGAGAAAAGGTAGCCATGGTCCTGGTAAAGAGCACTCACGGCATCCTGAGCTCCTGATAATCCGTTAAGCCTGTCATCAAGATGGGACGTGTTATATACGGATCCTTTTTCGATATTCAGTATCTTCTCAAGGTCTTCAGCCCTGTAAACACTGTTTCCGACCCATTTGATATCCCTGAGAAAATACTGTTTCCCTTCATCCAACATTATTGCAAGCCCGACACGGTTTTCAGAGAGGGGATAGAGGGAATCGCCAAGTATCTTGAAATCCTTATAACCGTTATCATTATAAAAAGTGTACAGGTTGTCCTTGTCCTCATCATACTTTGTGGAAATGAATTTTGACGCTTTCAGAAAATTCTTTTTTTTCATTTTCGTATTCTTCATTTTCCGGCGCAGCTGTTTGGATGAGAAATTATCATTTCCGACAAAGGTGATTTCTTCAATCTTCACCTTTTCCTTTTTGTCGACATCCACAGTTAGGATTACATTATTGGGTTGGTCGGGATCATCTTTCTGAATAAATTCCACAGTCGTATTCAGATATCCCTTTTCCACAAAGAAATCGGTTATGATCTTACGGGTTTTTTCGAGCTGATAAGTTGTAAGCTGAGAACCAACCGGCATATTCATCTTTTCACTAAGATCGGTTGTTTCCGAAGTCTTTAGACCGTTATACCTTATTGAAGAAATCCTGGGTCTTTCCTGAAGGGCGATATCCAGATAAATTGTATCCGCCTGCCTCTTCACAATGGTTACCCTTACATCCGAGAAAAGCCCCTGTTGCCACAGTTTCCTGACAGCATTTGTTATTTCCTCACCAGGCACAGACACTTCCTGATTAACTCGCAGACCGGTTATTCCAATAAGAGCATTGGTATCGAGGAATCTGACTCCCGAGACGGAAATCCCACCGATAATGTAATCATCGGATGTGGAATAATCTACTGTACCGGTTTGTTCCTGTGAACTGGCGGCTGAACTCCACAAGATTATAATCACGGTCAGCAATATCCCCTTTAGTCTGTCAATCACCTTCATATCGTCATTTGTCCAAAAGTTGTTCACTAGTCTTCCCAAACCTTCTCTCTCTCTTCTGG
>CAYLVS010000309.1:0-2077 GCA_964387185.1 uncultured Oscillospiraceae bacterium
CGGCAACTATGAGGACTGCCGGGATAGCAACTAGCAAAACGCGTTTCATATTCTTCTTCATAATAATACGCACTCCTGTATTCTAAAGGTTAGCTGTATAGCCTTAACCAGCTAGCTTTTTATACCCAGCGAAATAAAAAACAAACAACTGCGGGGTCTGTCTCTTCGGTTGGTTGTATTGTAGGCATATATATATGAAAGATAAATACTTAACATAAAAACCCATTAAAAAGGCGGTAGACAAATTCCCTCAAAGCCTTTACTTGTCAGCAAAAATGTCATATAATATGAGCAATTTAATATTTCAAGAATAATCAAATAATATCAAAATGTCGTAACGTCCTTCTAAAATCCTGAGGAATTTGCAATCTAAAATACCTGCAATCACCGATGAGAAGGTACATGAATCTAAAGGAATGATAATTTTTTAACGTTTACCCGCCCGGCTATAGCTTTACCCTTTTGACAAAACTCCCCACGGGGATCATAAAATAATCTAAGAACGGGAGGCGAAATAGTGGCAATCGAGCAGATCAAAATCATCAAGGAAGCGGAAGAGCAAGCAGAGCAAATCCGCAAAAAAAGTAGCACTGAAGCGAAGCAAATGACTGTAGATGCCGAAAGACAAGCGGCACAACTTCTGGAAGAGGCGCAGCGTCAGGGTGAGGAGGAATACAAGAAAATCCTCCGGGAAGCCCAGTTGGACGCGGAAGGCAACTACGACAGCATTATCCAAAAATCCAAGCTGGAAATTGACCACCATACAGCGGTTGCTGAAAAGAAACTGGACAATGCAGTATCCATAATCATCGGAAAGGTAGTGAAATAATGTCAATTGCCAGAATGAAAAAGCTTTCTGTCATTGGACTTGTCTCAGACCGGGATGAATTGATGGAAAAGCTCATGGCTATGGGGGTTGTCCAAATCAAGGATCAAGAAGCAAAACTTGAGGATGATCAATGGAAGGAAATGGTGACCCGGGACGAAGATGAAGACACTGTTTCCGCCTACGATAGCCGGATTGCTAAGGTCAACCAGGCCTTGGATACCATTGCGAAACATGGAGCAGGAAAAAAACCCCTATTACATACCAAAAAATTAATTTCACTGAAAGATTTCCGTAAAGCCATGGAGGAGGAATCGCGAATCGAAGAGAAGATCGCCCTTGTAAATTCCCTCTCTGCGCGGCATGCAGAAATTTCTAATTCTATCAATAAAACAGAAACTCTAAAGCTCTCCATAGAGCCCTGGAGCGAACTTGACCTGCCTTTGGAAGACCAGGGAACAAAGACTACAGATCTTATTCTGGGCGTTGTCCCTGTAGATACCGACGTGGACCAATTCATAGCAGCGCTGGGGGAAAAATCCCTGAGTGCCACCGAACTGGTTCACAGCGATGCCAATCAGCATTATCTATACGTGCTGTGCATGAAAGACCAAAGCGATGAAGTAGATGAAGTTTTCCGTGATTTCGGCTTTTCAAAGGTCCAATTCGCCGATATGAAAGGTACGGTAAAGGAAAACATCAGAATTTTAGAGAAGAAAGAAGAAGAACTGGCTTTGGAAAAAAGCAAAGTGGAAGATTCTATCCGCGCCCACGAAGCCGACAAGGAAGAGCTGGAACTGCTTTATGATAAACTTATTGTTTTAAGAGACAAGGCTGCCATTCGGCAGAGTCTTTTGATTACTAAAAATGCATTTTACTTAGATGGCTGGCTGCCCGCCCGGGCAGAGGAAAAGGTGAGTAGCCTCCTCGCAGACATGGGTTGCTATTTTGAGATTGAAGAACCGGCCAAGGGTGAAGAGACCCCGGTCTTGCTGTTAAACAGCAGCCTTTCCATGCCCTTCGAAGCCATTACAAAACTCTATGCCCTGCCGGACTCCAGAGCTCTTGATGCAACGCCTTTCTTTGCATTATCCTATGCGGTATTTTTCGGCATGATGCTTGGTGACGCAGCCTACGGCATTATCATGATGGTTGTGACAGGGTTGATTCTTAAGAAGTACAAACTAGAGGGTATGAAGTACCAGATGATAAAACTATTTTTCTATTGTGGAATATCCACCACCTTCTGGG
>CAYLVS010000310.1:0-2053 GCA_964387185.1 uncultured Oscillospiraceae bacterium
ATCAGCGGAGACAGGCATTCACAAGTGACTGCTGCCCGGGTATCAGTGCTCTCCAAATGGGAAGAGGGCGTTTTCAATCCAATAGCGTCCACCTTCCGATCCGGATAGCGCATCCTTCGAATTTCAATCAAATCGTCTATCGCCTTTCGACGAATTGCGTTGATTTCCGACAGAGGAACGGAGACATTCTCTCCGATTTTCAAGGAGATCTCCTTCATGATAAAGGGGGTGGCACCGGTTTTTTCTATCTGTGCTTTTGCAGTCTCTTCCTGCAATGGCTTGTTGATGGCCGGTTCTACAATAAATGAGCTTGTAAGGCTGACCTCATTACCTTGAGAATCCTTCAAAGTAAAGCGTAACGGTTGCCCAACCGGTGCTGACAAATGCCCTTCAACAGGAACTTTTTTTCGAAAACTTCCCCCGAAGGTCTGTGCGGCCTGTTTATTCAGTGCTTTATCGGATATTTTATAGACCGGGTCCCCTATGTTTACGACTCCATCAATATAGCCTGCGGTAATGACTTCTCCTGCATGACCACTCTCAGCCTTTTCTCCATTTTTCAGCATTCGGGTGACAAGATTTCCGGGCATTCCCCTATTGACAATCTCGATGCCATCCCCCATTGAAAGGCTATCTTCCAGGCGTATATCAACAAATTTGTTACGTTCGTTTCGCCCGATTACTTTACCTAAATAGGTTCCCCAATGCTTGGCCCTATCCTTTGTGATCAGATCTCTTCCCGGATTGGAAAAGAGGTACCCGCTGGTAAAGCCTCCACGATTGTAAATCTGCTTCAGATTCTTCATATTTTCGGGATCTATAGAGGTTGGCTTGCCGGTGTCAGCGTACTGATCCAGGTATTTTCGATAAATACCTGTTACGATGGCAACATATTCGGGGGATTTCATCCTTCCCTCGATTTTAAGGCTTCGAATTCCGGAAGCCATGAGCTTGTCCAAATGCTCTACTGTGCAAAAGTCCTTGGGGCTTAGCAAATAGCCTTTCCCAGACGCCGCTTTCCGAAGGTCTCCTGCCTGCTCTGTGATAGTATAGGGCAGGCGACAGGGCTGAGCGCATGTCCCCCTGTTACCGCTTCTTCCGCCGATCATGCTGCTCAGAAAACATTGACCTGAATAGCACTGGCACAAGGCCCCGTGGACAAACATCTCCAGTTCAAGGCTTGTCCCCCGGGTAATTTTACGGATTTCTTCCAGGGATAGTTCCCTCGCTAAAATAACGCGTTGCGCTCCCAAGCGCTCCGCGGTTTTTACACCCTCCAAGTTGTAGACCGTTGTCTGCGTGCTGAAATGGAGAGGCAGATCCGGCAGCTGCCTTTTAACAACCGCTGCAAACCCTAAGTCCTGCACAATGAGCGCATCGACGCCGGCTTCGTAAACATGACCGGCATATTCCAGGGCTTCTTGCATCTCCGAATCATGGATTAAAGTATTCAACGTCATATAGACCTTGGAACCTCTGACATGGGCATATTCCAACCCTCTTTTCAATTCTTCTTCATCGAAGTTCGCAGCATTTTGTCTGGCGTTAAGCAGCTTGCCTCCAAGGTAGACAGCATCTGCCCCGTTTTCAATGGCCGCCACCAACTGCTTGGGACCGCCTGCAGGAGCCAGCAGCTCCGGTATCTTTGTCATATTTTCTCCTTTTAGACCATCTGTTCACCAGTACCACTGCTGAAAGAATAGCCATCCAAGCTTATGGAACGAGATAGCCAATCACTCCGCTGGCCATATAGTCCCCTAAAACCAAAGCGTGTGCAAGTATCCGTTCTCGTATATTCCAATTCATATTCTTCATCCAACAGTGCGATGATTTCTTGAATTCCCATACCGGTCAGGTTGTCAAGCAGGTCACGCCACTGCTCTTTACTCCAGTAGGGATTCATGCTTTCAAAGTAAGCCGCCAACTCTTCTGCATAGCGATAGAGATTTTTGACTGCAAGATCTGCCGATGTTTGGTCATTGCTGATTTCCGCGTTTACAAGTGTTTGTACATTTACGATATACATAAGCATGAGATGGGCAACCTCCTCGGA
>CAYLVS010000311.1:0-2053 GCA_964387185.1 uncultured Oscillospiraceae bacterium
AAGAATAAAGGTTTTGGGTCTGCTCTCCACCGTATTGGAGCTTTCTTCATCGGGTTTGTCCGGAACCCTTAGTTCATCTATCAGTTTATGAAACTCCACATCGCAATAGGTGGTTACATAAATCGGGGCTGAATCGTTGACTGATGCCAGCTTCTCCAGAACGTCCGCCAACTTATCTTCATCTACTAAATCCACCTTATTGACAATGGTTCCGCCACTATATGCTACCTGTTGATGAAGAGCGGGAAGCAAATCATAATAGTCAAGGAAAGTCTCCGCGTCCACAACACAGATAGATCCTTTGTAATCGTAAGGAACTGTCGTCTGGGGTGAAATTCCTCTTATGATCTGCGCCATGCTTGCCGGGTCCGCAAGCCCGGAAGCCTCAATGAAAAGATAAGAAATATCTTCTTTCGATAGCGCGATGAGACTACCGATAAAGTTGTCTTTTATACAGGCGCAGAATATAGAACCGTTGGTGAGCTCTGTCATTTTAATTCCTTCTTTTTCAACCAAGGATCCATCAATGCCGATCTGTCCGAACTCGTTGACGATGACTCCGATTTTTTCATCTTTGAATTCGCTCAGCAACTGTTTTAATAAAGTTGTTTTACCGGTTCCCAGAAAACCGGTTAGCAAGACAAGTTTTATCATATGTCCTCCATAAATCACTATTATAAATATCACTTTGAACCAAGGTTTCTTAGTATCTTTATTATACTATATTTCCTGCATTTAATCCAGCAGATACCGGAGTTCCAAAATGGGCAGAGACACAAATTGACGGCAGGAATACCCTGCCGTCATATTTGAGTTAATAATATTTATGCATCAAGTGCCTTTGCTGCTAAAGCTTCTTCCAGAGCTCTTTCTTTCATAACGAATTCATATTCTTCATCACTCATCTTTTCCATGCTGATTCCTGTAAAGCCATAGAACATGGAGATAAATGGGTTGAGGAGATTAAGGAACGCATAGGGTAAATAGGTAACTGTTGCAATTCCAAGAGTACTGGTCATATATGCCCCGCAGGTACTCCATGGTACAAGAGGAGATGTAACGGTACCCGCATCTTCAAGTATACGGGAAAGGTTTTTGTGCTTCAGCCGTCTATTCTCAAATTCCTGTTTATACATCTTGCCGGGCAGTACGATGGCAACGTACTGATCTGCGCAGGTAATGTTAATGACTATGCAGGATATGACCACGATGGCCACGAGAGAGCCGGTCCCTTTTGCAAACTTCAGCATGGCATTGCAAAGGGTTTTGAGTATATTGCTGGCATCCAAGATGCCACCAAGGAACATGGCTGCAAATACAATGCTAATCGCATAGAACATGGATTCAATGCCTCCACGTGTAAGTAAGGTATCAAGGAACTCGTTTCCGGTTGATGATACATAACCTTCATAGAGATTATAGACAGAAACAGCCATCATATCGTCACCCTGGAAAATACCGGAAGAGAGAACTCCCAATACTACGCCGAACAAGAGACCCGGAATAGCAGGAATCTTAAAGATTACCATTAGTATAATAAAGATCGGTGGGATGAACAGGAGGGGTGAAAGATTGAAGTTGTCCTGTAACGCAATCATCAAAGATTCAACTTGTGAAACATCTACAGAGCCAGTGTGTCCACTTCCCAGAATAGCATACAGAATCAGTGCTATAATCAGAGACGGCGTAACAGACCATATCATATGTTTGATGTGATCGAAGAGCTTGGATCCACCCATAGCAGCAGCTAAATTCGTGGAGTCCGAAAGAGGAGACATCTTATCACCGAAGTACGCACCGGAAATGATGGCTCCGGCGGTCATTCCCACCGGCATACCGAGTCCGGCGCCAATCC
Source organism: uncultured Oscillospiraceae bacterium (assembly GCA_964387185.1). Classification (GTDB taxonomy): domain Bacteria; phylum Bacillota; class Clostridia; order Peptostreptococcales; family Anaerovoracaceae; genus UBA1426. The sequence goes on from CAYLVS010000311.1 coordinate 1,856, forward strand.
CTACAAAGGCAATGCCCACCGTACCGGCAGTGGTCCAGGAACTCCCGGTTGCCAAGGAGACCACAGCGCATATCAAACAGGAAGCAACTAGAAATATACTTGGGTTTAATATCATAAGGCCGTAATAGATCATTATCTGGATAACGCCTCCGGAAATCCAGGAAGCAATGAGCATGCCGACTATCATAAGGATAAGGC
>CAYLVS010000312.1:0-2041 GCA_964387185.1 uncultured Oscillospiraceae bacterium
CCATCATTGACTATCTGGCACATACCAGGAAAAACGCAGACTTCATTCAGATCATTAAAAAGACAAGATTGGAATAAGATATGGATTTAAATAAGATTTTTATCAAGAACGCTTGCCCCACTAAGATCGGGGGACAAGCGGTAATGGAAGGTATCATGATGAAGGGGGCGGATCGGACCGCAGTGGTGATCCGGAAGCCCAATAAAGATATGCATATCAAGATAGCACCTCTGCCGGAGACGTCAAAGTGGAAGAAGATCCCTATTGTCCGGGGTGTGCTGATCTTTGTCGATGCCCTGGTGACAGGGACGAAAACCCTTCTATACTCGGCGGAAGTTCTCGAAAATGCAGAAGGTGGGGAAGAGTACGAGCCGGACAAGCTCACCATCTGGCTGGAAAAGAAGTTTGGAAAAAAAGGCGCGCTGAACGTAATGCTCTATGCTTCGGTGGCGCTGGCTATTCTGTTCACCGTGGGGATTTTTATCATTTTACCCACCTGGATCGTGAATATATTCGGGATGCTGACGCAGAATGAAGTCGTGCTGAACCTTCTGGAAGGCGCTCTTCGTATTCTGATGTTTGTAGCCTATGTGGTTCTGATTTCCCGAATGAAGGATATCCGCACGGTATTTCAGTTTCATGGAGCGGAGCACAACTGCATCCATTGTTACGAAAACGCGCTGCCTCTTACGACGGAAAACTGCAGTCAGTTCGAGACGCTTCACCCCCGTTGCGGCACCAGCTTTTTAATGTTTGTTATGGTCATTAGCTTGTTGCTGTTTTCTCTGCTGGGCTGGCCCAACTTGTTTTGGAGAATTACCTCAAGGTTGCTCCTCATTCCCTTTATTGCAGGACTGTCCTATGAACTTCTGCGGTTGGCGGGAAAGGGTGACTCTACATTCATTAAAATTTTAAGCTTGCCGGGTCTGGCGCTTCAAAAGCTGACGACTATGACTCCCGATGAGAAACAGCTGGAAGTGGCCATTGCGGCAGTGAAGGCGGTGCTCAATACGGAAGGACCCAGGGAATTCGTTGGGCTTACAGATATCGAGGGCAATTTATATCCGGAGACAGAGGAAGCGCTGGTGGGTGAAAAAAAGGCATGAATCTGTTGCTAAAGGACATATTGAATATGGCGGAAACCCGCTTTGCTCAGGAGGCGTGCCTAACACCCCGCTTGGATGCGGAACTTCTTTTTTGTCACATGCTGGGTAGGGATAAGTCCTGGCTCTTTCTTCATTATGGGGATGAGCTGACGGATAAGACCTGCGAGGAATACTTCCGCCTTGTGGATATGCGGGCCGAGGGTACACCGTTGCAATACATAACCGGGAGTCAGGAGTTTATGGGGCTCCCTTTTCTGGTGAATGAGAAGGTGCTGATTCCGCGGCAGGATACCGAGGTATTGGTGGAAAAGGCGCTGGCTATCCTCTTGGACCGGAAGGTGCCGATGGGAGGGTTTCAGATACTGGATCTCTGTTGCGGCAGCGGTGCCATTGCCGTGAGCCTGGCCCATCATCTGAAAGAAGCAAAGAAAAAGGCAACGATTACGGCCTCGGACATCAGTCGGTCAGCCCTTGGGGTTGCAAAGGCCAATGCCGGAACCAATGGAGTGGAAAAGCAGATCCGCTTTGTAGAGGGGGATTTGTTTGCCGATTTTGCGAAAAATAGGAAAGGGAGAGGGAAGCAGCAATTTGATTTGATTGTTTCCAACCCTCCTTACATTCCCACCGGTGTGCTGCCCACTCTGATGCGTGAGGTACGGGATCATGAACCCATGATGGCGCTGGACGGGGGTCCGGACGGAGTGGATTTCTACATAAGAATCTTAGCCGAAGCCTACCTTCATCTTGCGAAGGATGGAGTGCTCCTGCTGGAGATCGGCTATGATCAGGGGCAGGTGCTGGCTTTGCTGGTAGAGGCCGCGGGTGCCTACGGCCCGGCAGAGATTATAAAGGACCTGTCCGGAAACGACCGCTTAGTAATAACAAAACCAACCACGGGGACAGACACTTTGGCTGACTTTGCAACCATGGGGACA
>CAYLVS010000313.1:0-2033 GCA_964387185.1 uncultured Oscillospiraceae bacterium
TTTTGATGACTTGATGCTGGGTATCCCGGATGATGCAACAGACTTTTTCACCTTGGTCAGTACCATTCATCAGGCTCTCCTCGGACATAGTCGGGGAAGCGAATTCAAAGAACACAAGCGCTATTTTATCGATGAACTCTTCAGGTTCCGAAACTGGTATATATTTGAATCCCTTGTCCGTTGCAATGCTCTTTCCGGCGGACAGGCCGGTGATGTTCCAGTAGTAGAAGCTCTGGCACTTTTTCGAATGGAAAAATTGGGAGAGAAGAAACACGAATACGATTTCTCCGAATGTATGGATTATCCCTTGGATGAATACACCATGTACGTTTCAGATCTGACAGAAGACGACGACCCTGAGAAACCGGAAGAACAAGAGACAGATGACGAGTAGTCATCTGTCTCTTGTTTACTCTATAAGCTGTTATACGGTCTATCTATGCATTATATAAGTCTTGATAGATGCACTGAAGTGCATGTTCCAGATCTTCCTCAAACACACCAACTACGAGACTTTGCAGTGCATTCACTGTTGCTAAGACCATTGGAATACCTTGTCGCGACAGAGCCATGGCTGCCTTTGCCAATGCCAGTTCCTTGTTGAGCCCTTCTCCTACTGCCGCTATTAAAGCTATACTGGTATTCCATCTTACTTTTTCAGCGTAGAAAGCGTCCGCGATTTTCGCTTGGGTACTTTCAACCTGTTCATCTGTCATGTCGCCCTGAACAAGCACAGAGATCATATCCACATTGCATTTCACGGATTTTATCTGCAAATTCAAAGGCGCAAGAATGGAAAAAAGCGTCTCCATGCGGGAGGCAGCCGTATCTACATCTCCACCGGAAATGTGCAGGAATGAAAACCCTTTTTTTCCTGCAATACCTACAGGTTCGCTGGCAGACTCGCCAATTGCTACATTTTTGTCTACGTAAGTACCTGGATCCTCGGGTCTGTTTGTGTTCCGGATATTGATAGGAATACCCGCTTCCTTAGCCGGAGATACCGCATCTTCGTGCAATACGGATGCACCCATGGAAGCCAGCTCTCTCAGCTCTTTATAACTAATCTTCCCGATCGGTTTCGGGTCCTTGACAATTCGGGGGTCTGCCGCAAGCATTCCCGAGACATCTGTCCAGTTTTCATAGACATCAGCCTGTACGGCTTTTGCGACGATAGCACCTGTAATATCGGATCCTCCCCGAGAGAACGTAACAATCTCTCCAGAAGTGTCGGAGCCGTAAAATCCCGGAATAACCGCCGCCTTGCAATCCTTGAGTCTGGCGGAAGCCAAAGCATAGGTTTTCTCTGTATCTAATTTCCTATCAGGTGTAAAAATAATGATTTCACTGGGGTCAATAAAATCATAACCCAGATATGCCGCCATAATCCGCCCATTTAGATATTCGCCCCTGCTTGCGGTGTAATCATCCGAAGCACCCTTTCGGATCTCTTCTTCTATTTTCTGTAAGATGGGTTTAAGGTTCAAATTTACACCGAGTTGATCAATGATATCCTGAAACCTCTGAAACACCTTTTCCATACTCTCTTGAAACAGCTGCTCGTCATTCAGATTCCGTTTACACTGATACAGCATATCCGTAACCTTTATATCATCGCCGAATCTCTTTCCCGGAGCTGAATTAACGATAAAACATCTATCCCGGTCCAGATCGATGATGGATTTCACTTTTCTGAACTGTGCGGCATCCGCTAACGATGTTCCGCCGAATTTTGCAACCTTAATACCCATCTTTTACACCGCCTATACTACTTCTTCATTATTTAACTAACATCTCTGCGATTTGAACTGCGTTCAAAGCCGCGCCTTTTCTTACGTTATCGGCAACGACCCAGAGGTTCAAGCCATTTTCAATGCTTTCGTCCCGTCTGATGCGCCCGACATAAACATCATTTTTGCCCTCTACTGCCTTTGGCGTAGGATATTGTTTGCCCGGTAGATCGTCCTGAACAATGATGCCGGGAGCCGCTTTCAGTACCTCTCTGGCTTCGTCCGGATCAACGGGCTTTTCAA
>CAYLVS010000314.1:0-1148 GCA_964387185.1 uncultured Oscillospiraceae bacterium
GTGAATTAGTCAGACCTTTGCTCAGTTCTGCCAGGACGTCCATCTCTCTGTCCGTCAGAAGGCATATACCATCTGTGTCTTTCTCGCTCAATGCTTTTTCTACCAGCTTTGACGGATAGTATTTCTCTCCCCGAAGGATTAGATTATAGGCATATCTTAAATCTTCGACATTCGCTTCTTTTAGAATGTAGCCTTCCACATCCAGCTCTTTGGCCCTTCGAAATTCAAAGATATTGATGGAAGAAGCCAGTAATATAAACTTGGGCGCTTTTCCTTCCAGAGCCCGGATGCTGCTTATAAGATCAAATCCGCTGCTGCCGTTAAGATGCAGTTCAAGAAAAATGACATCGACGGGTTCTGATTTATGAATTTCGATTACTTCTTCCATTGTTGTGGCTTCAATAAACTGATGCCTGTTCTGCTCTGAAAGAAGAACCTGCATAATGCCCTTTCGTATCAGGGGTTGATCGTCAACAATGAGAACCCTCAAATTATTCGACCTCCATGGAAATGATTCGTCCATAAGAAATAGTGATACTCCCTCCAATGAAAGTTTACAGATAGTACTCACGGGGAGCAAGGTTTTTTCATTGACAAATATTCATGGAAAACCTTATATTTCAATGACTCTCTCTTTTTTCAGACACATGACGACAAAAGCCCCGGTTTGTTCACCGGGGCTTTTACTTGTTCTAATTATTATTCTATTTCATTATCACATGCTGATCCGTCTAGCCTCATCAAATTCCGCAATGATGTCCGCTCCGGGTTCCTTCGAGAGCTTAGACACGACGAGGATGAACAGGCACGAGGTCACAAATGCAGGGAACAGTTCATAGATGCTAAAGATACCACCCATAGGAGTCAGGACCAACTCCCAGAAAAAGACCATGCCGCCACCACTGAGCATCCCCGCAATGGCCCCTGCTCTGGTAACGCGTTTCCAGAAGAGAGAGAATAGCATAATCGGCCCGAAGGTGGCTCCAAAGCCCGCCCATGCAAAGGAAACTACTGTAAATATCACACTAGCTTCATCCAAAGCAATGATCATGGCACAGATAGCAATTACAATCAGTGTAGCTCTTGTACAGTAAAGAATTGTCTTATCTGAAGCATCTTTTTTTAGCATTCCGTGGAAGATGTTCTTT
>CAYLVS010000314.1:1158-2026 GCA_964387185.1 uncultured Oscillospiraceae bacterium
AGTCGCGGCTAAAATACCAGCCATGACAACGCCGGCTATGATGGGAATAAAAAAGCTGGTTGCCAGCAAAATGAATACGCTTTCTGCAGAGCTCTGCGTCAAAAACGCGCTGGGGTATAAAGCCCTGCCGATGATGCCTATGGAGACTGCTGCTACGAGGGAAATAGCACACCAGATCGTTGCGATTCTTCTGGACATTTTTAATTGCTCTGGATTTTTAATAGCCATAAATTTTAGAAGCACCTGTGGCATTCCGAAATATCCTAAGCCCCAGGAAAGAGTAGAAATAATGGTTAGCAGTCCATATGGTGCGGCATCTCCAAACAAAGGTTGCCCCCCCTCGCCAATCTGCTGAACTCCGTCTACCAAAACAGGCTGTGCAATCCCGAAAAATTCGAAAAAACCGGGAATTTGCTGAACGTTCTCAATGACTGCAGATACACCACCTGCAGCAGAGATTCCTGCAACCAAAACAAGGATCAGGGAAAAGAACATGACAATGCCCTGCATAAAATCTGAAGCACTTTCTGCCAGAAAACCACCTACATATGTATAACAGACGACAAATACGGCTCCGGCAATCATCATATACTGGTACTTCACATCAAATAAAGTGCTGAAGAGCTTACCCACCGTCACTAGGCAACTTGCTGCATAGACCGTGAAAAATATCAGTATGAACAATGCTGCGATGGTCATGAGCACCTTTCTATTTTCTTTGAACCGATTGCTGAAAAAGTCAGGAATGGTAATTGAATCATTTGCAATTACAGTGTAATTCCGCAACCGTTTTGAAACAAAAAGCCAATTCAAATATGTACCGATTAACAAGCCGATTGCCGTCCATATAGCATCGCTGAGTCCATAC
>CAYLVS010000315.1:0-2011 GCA_964387185.1 uncultured Oscillospiraceae bacterium
CGATCGGATAAGAGGAGGGCTTCCTCCACATCGTGGGTGATGAAAAGAATCGATGGATTCAACTGCTCAGAAATGGACAGGAGAAGCTGTTGCATGGAAAATCGTGTCTGCGCATCCAGGGATGCGAAGGGCTCATCCATTAACAACATTTTCGGTTCCATAATCAGCACCCTTGCAAGGGAAACCCGTTGCTGCATACCTCCGGATAGTTGATGGGGATAGTAGTGGTCGAAGCCATCCAGCCCCACCATGCCAATATATTCTTTGCATTTTTCATCTATCAAGTTGCGATCTGACTTACGGAGTTTCAATCCATAAGCGATATTCTGCTTCACTGTGAGCCAGGGAAACAGAACAGGGGACTGAAAAACCACACCTCTCTTTGCAGAAGGCGCTGTAATCGGTTCATCGTCAAATAACAATGAACCCTCGTCGGGGATTTCAAATCCTGCCGCAAGATTGAGAACCGTTGACTTCCCGCATCCGCTGGGTCCGATAAGCGTTACGATTTCACCTTTCCTAATTTCAAAGGTGATATCTTCCAGAACGTCCAGAGGTGCGCCCCCTGTCGGCGAAGGAAAGCTTTTCCACACATTTTGCACGCGCAACACACTATCTTTACTCACTTCACTTCACCTCCCGGGTATGGAAGAATCCACCCGCAGATTCGTAGCAGAAGTCGGTCGGTCAGAATACCCATGATTGCGATGCAAACCATTGAAACAAGAATCATCTCGACCTGGCCCATCATTCTGGAGTCCATCATCACGGCACCCAGCCCTGTAGAAACTCCGGTTAGTTCGCCCAGTACGAGATAGGCCCAGGAGACCCCCAACCCAAGGCGAAGCCCCACCACCACAGAAGGAAATGCCGAGGGGAGAATCACTGTTTGAAACAAAGACACCTTGTCCGCCCCGAGCATTCTCCCGGCCCGGATCAGAAGAACAGGCACTTCCGACGCTCCATGAGCGGTGTTGATGTAAATGGGAAAAAATGCCGCAAGGGCGATGAGGAATACCGTCGTGCCTTCTCCTACGCCAAACCATACCATGGCAATGGGCAGCCAGCCGATACCCGGAACGGTTCGGATTGCATGAACAGTAGGATCCAAAATTCGCTTTACCACCGCGATTCTCCCGGTGAGGAATCCTAGGAGAAGACCAAAGGCCATTGCAATTGCAAACCCCACAATTACGCGCAACAAACTGGCTGACAAGTTCGCAATCAGCTTGCCTGAATATGGCGTAAGTTTCCCAACTCCGTTTGCAAAGTCAACCATCACCTGCAATATGCTTAGGGGTCCCGGTAATAAATAGGAAGGGATGGCTCCGCCTTCTACCATCCCATACCAGCCAAGTAAAAGCAGTACAGGGAGCGCAAATCCAACCGGATCAATCTTTTTCCGATTTTGACGCATCTTTAGAGTCCTTTTCCTGCGTTCTCGAGAAAGCTCAAGTCAAACATAGCCTCCACATCGGGAATCTCTGTGATCAGTCCTTGTTCAAGCATCCGCTGGGCAAGGTTTTTAACGCTGTTGATATAGGCTTCATCAATGTCCCAAAATAGCTGTATATTATCAAGAGCCACTTCCATGACTTGTCTTTCCGTGCCAAACTCAATGGATTTTTCCATCCATTTCTCCCTGTCTGCATTGAGGGCTTCAGTTGCTTTCACGTGAGCAGTTACAAGCTTTTGTATCAGTTCGGGGTTCTCTTCCACCTGTTCTTTCGTCGTCATCATGGCGCTGTTTATGATCCCAAAGCCTTCGTTGTCGTTGGGGTATAGAAGGATCCTGCCATAGCCCTCTGTAACGGCCATGGAGGGATAGGGCTCTCCGCTGTAAAATGCATCAACCGTTCCCTGAGCGAGGGCCTGCCCCATGTCAAAGAAGTCAATACGAATTAACTCCACATCCGTTTCCGGATCGATACCGTTGTTGGTCAAGACCTCCAGCAAAAGCAAATGGTGCATAGTTCCCGGTACGTATGCAATCTTTTTCCCCTTTAAGTCC
>CAYLVS010000316.1:0-2008 GCA_964387185.1 uncultured Oscillospiraceae bacterium
TAACGCCCCCGCGGGGTTTGAGGAACAAGCTCCCTACACCATCGCGATGGTCAAGTGAAGCAAATCAAGCTTCAGGTCATGGAATTGGGCGAGCCGGATGCAAGTGGCAGAAGGGCTCCCGTTCCCGTAGAAGGAAAGACGGAAACTCTGGATGTGGACAATGTGATATTAGCCATCGGCCAGGCTGTGGAGTACAGCGGTTTTGACGGCTTTGACATGACGCGGAAGAAGGGTTTTTCCTATGATCCGGAAACCTTTATGACCAGCGTAGAGGGAGTCTTTGCCGGCGGAGACTGTGGCAATGATAAGATATCCATTGCTGTGGAAGCCATCGGCGATGCAGTGAAAGCGACGGAAGTTGTCGATGCCTATCTTTCCGGACAGAAAATCCGCTACCGCAAGCCCTATGTGGTGGTCAGGGATGACATTGACGAAAAAACCTTTGAAGACAGGGAAAGGCTCTGCCGTCCTGAGATGGGCATGCTCAGCCCCGAGGAAAGAAAGGACAATTTCAAAGAAATCGTTGACGGATATACGCCTAAGGATGCGGAATACGAAGGGGACAGATGCCTGGAATGCGGCTGCGGCAAGTACTTTGAATGCAAGCTTTACGAATATTCCAATGAGCACGATGTAAAGCCCGATCGGATAGCGGGGGACATCAATCGCCTGGATTTCGATGATAACCATCCCTATGTGGTAAGAGATCCCAATAAGTGCATTCTCTGCGGACTCTGTGTCCGGGTTTGTCACGAGGTTATGGGGGTTACAGCCCTGGGATTGGTCAAGAGAGGTTTTGATACAACGGTACAACCTGCATTGGGCGATCCTCTGGAAGATTCCGGCTGCATCAATTGCGGCAACTGCATCAGCCTCTGTCCGGTGGGAGCGCTGCTGCCCAAGGTAGACCATACGAAGCCGATTCCGTTGAATACGGAACTTCTTCGCACCACCTGTACGGAATGCGGAGTGGGCTGCCAGATGGATCTTAAGCTCTCCGGAACCAAGGTGGTGGGGGTGGAGCCGGCCTTTGGTCCCTCCAATGAAGGGCTGCTCTGCGTGAAGGGCAAGTACGGCTATCGGAAGCTATATGCAGAAGACAGGCTGACTGTGCCGCTCGTGCGCAAGGATGGTAAGCTTATAGAAACAACTTGGGAAGAGGCATTGGATGTGATTGCATCCAAATTAGCTGAGATAAAAGACGGCAAGGAACCCGATGCATTTTCGGCCTTTGCCGGACACATGGTCAGCAATGAAGCAAAGTTCATGCTGAACCAGTTAGCTGAGACCGTTTCAGGAAAAGAAATTCAGTGGCAGGAAACAGCCTTTTTTGCAGATGCTTCTACAGATCAGAAAAAAGGTGCTGACGCCATTTGCAAGGCTTCCGGAGCAGAGATTGCCGAGGGAGTGACAGCGGTATCCATGAAAAATGGCAAGGTACTGGATACTTTGAAAACGGGTAAGGTAAAGGCACTCTATCTAATGGGAGAGGATCCCCTTGAGTGGGAAAAGAGAGTGGAAGGTATAGAGGAAGCATTGAAGCAAGTGGGATTCATAGTGGTTCAGGACATCGCGCTCAATGAGACGGCAAAGCTTGCGGATGTTGTTCTGCCGGCGGGTAGTTTTGCGGAAGCAGAAGGTACGTTTACCAATATGGAAGGCCGTGTACAGCGCGTGCACAAGGCTGTTCAGGCACCGGGAATCTCGCTGGCCGACAGCAAGATTCTAGGCATGCTGCTACAGCTCCTGGGCGTCGATACGGGATTCAAATCTTCGGAGGATGTGTTCAGAGCACTCAGCAATAAAGTGCCGGCCTATAAGGACATGAGCTACGAGGCTCTGGAAAAAGAAGGTTCACTGCTGATCAAATAAATTCTAACAAAAACAGCCACGGCAATCCCGTGGCTGTTTTTGTTAGGAGCCCCCGCAGAGCGGAACACTTTGTCCGTGTTTAGTTGTTTACTTGCGTTTTCAACCGTTCAAAGGTCTTGCGGATAGGAGGCAGGAA
>CAYLVS010000317.1:0-2007 GCA_964387185.1 uncultured Oscillospiraceae bacterium
GTTCTTCCAATACGGTCCACTTTCCTTCGAAAGGACCGACTCCATCGGACGGAGGTATGATTTTTCCTGCTGATGAACCGGATGTCCCGGGTAAATACGAGCAACCGCAGAAAATCAGCAGCACAGATGCAATCAGGAGAATGGAGCACTTTTTAATCATCGCCACTCACCTCTCTCGACAGGACGATGGTAACAGTGGTTCCCACATTGACTTCACTGCGGATTTCCATCCTGCCCTTCAGCAAGGTGACGATCTCCTCACAGATGGATAGGCCGATGCCGTTCTGGGAGTGAGAACTTTTGCCTTTATAGAATTTTTCTTTCACCAAAGGCAGGTCTGCCGCCGAGATTCCGCATCCCGTGTCCGCAATCGTAAAGAGAAATTCCTTTTCCATCACTTCCGCTTGGAAGAGAACGGTCCCCCCCGCATCGGTGAAATTAAATGCGTTATCCAGAATGTTTATAAAAACCTGCTTCAGTCGGTTGGCATCCGTAATTAAATTCGGCAAGTTGTCCGGATAAGAAACGGTGAGATGAATATTCTCTCGAATGGACCGCAACTTCATTTGTTTACGAATGTCCGCCATCAGTAGGGCCAGATTTACATCCTCATAATCAAGCTTCATCCTTCCGGAAACGAACTTGGAGAAGTCCAGGAGCTCCTCCACCATCCCAGTGAGACGTTCACTCTCTTTTGCTATGATCCCTAGGCCGTCGTTCAAGGTCTCTTCCTGCCGGAAATTTTCGTTTTGCAAGGTGATAGCCCAGCCCATGATCGAAGTCAGCGGCGTGCGCAACTCGTGAGAAACGGACGAAATAAACTCATTTTTCATCTTTTCTCTCTTTATGATTTCGTCAGCCATGTGATTTAAAGTATCCGAGAGTTTCCCGATTTCATCATCCTGTTTTCTCTTGCTCCGGACTTGATAGTTGCCTGCTGCCATAGCTTGGGCAACAGTGGTCACTTCTTTTAGTGGGACGAGGATTGTATTTGCTAAAAAGATGCTGAGCAAACCGACGAAAAGTACGACAAAAATACCCGTAATAATGAAAATACTTGTGGTGCTTTGAATATCCCTATCTATCTCCTCGGTAGAGGCTATAAGGCGCAGAGCGCCGACGATCTGCTCATTTGATTTTAAGGGATAAGCAATGGCTATGACCTTCTGGCCGCTCAACTTTCCTATCCATTCTCCGGTCTTGTCATTTAGGGCGTCCTTTATATCGCCGCTTGGTTCTTCCGGTCCCGGAAAGGTGCCCGAAGAATCCATGACAATGATACCCTCGCTGTCTACAATCTCCACCCTGGCATTGCTTTGATTCCAGAAGGCGTCCACGTTATACAGGATATTATCTTCCAGTGAGGTGTCGGAATAGTATCTTGAATACATATCCGCACTGATTTTAATCTGATTTGTCAGGTTGCCTCTTAAACTGTCGTAGTAATTCTCCCGGACAGTATAAATCAGCATCACTTCCAGAATAATGACGGATATCAGGATTACAATCATGAAATTAGCCGCCAGCCTCCCCCTGATTCCTTTCATGGAATCCTCCTATCCGACTCCGATTTCCATCGGTATCCGGAGCCCCACACCGTTTTAATAAACTGGGGCTGGGAAGGGTTGTCCTCGATTTTTTCCCTGAGTCGCCTGATATGCACATCTAAGGTTTTTGTATCCCCGAAATAGTCTTCACCCCACACCTCATTTAAGAGTTCGTCCCTCTTCAGAGCTCTACCCGGGTTTTCCATAAACAGTTTCAATAAAGAATATTCGATCGGTGTCAATTCTACTTCCCGGTTGTCCTTCAGGAGCCTGTTTCCTACGATATCCAAATACAAATTGTCGCAAACATATGCGGTTTTACTGTTCTCAGAACGGTTTTGGCGCCTCAGCATAGCCTTGATTCTGGCAATGAGTTCAAAGGGATTAAAGGGCTTTACCATATAGTCGTCCGCACCCAGTTCAAGGCCTAAGATTTTGTCCGTATCCTGTCCCTTTGCCG
>CAYLVS010000318.1:0-2000 GCA_964387185.1 uncultured Oscillospiraceae bacterium
TTCTGCCCGGGCGTTAATGATGAGCTGCTTATTCTTAAATCCAGGAAATCCCCAGGTCAGTAGCCGAGGCTTTATTTCATCTCTTTCGTAAAGCAATACGGGAACTGTATCAGAAGGAAAGATTTCACCTGTCTTCATCTTCTCCTTCTTCACATCATCATCTATTTTCGCTATGATGTCTTCCAGATCCTGTATTTCCCTGTCTGAGAAAAGGGTGTATCTGCCACACATGACCGGCCTCCTCCTAGAATACAACCAATTGTGAAATCGGTGCATAAATTATAGCACACATTATCTCCTGATACATTATAAGTGGCGGATGCAGCGTTTATAAAAAGTAAAACGGTCGATGCGTGTTGCTGTAGAAATGTTTCTTTGACTACAATTCGATTTGATTGGTGCCAGTGGCTGTAGCTGCAATGAAGCATAGTTCTCAAATTGAAATACTCATGCTCTTGTGAACTATTTCAACGAGCGGAGTGGCTTTAAAATCCCTATTATAGGTCTCTAATTTGTAAACATAAGAAAAAGTGGACTATATTTTCGCGAATTATAGGTTCTTTTTCTCTCTATTTCTGGTTTTGTGAACTACTTTCATCAAAACAAGGGGGATATCTGCCATTGATAGTCCTCATTATAGGTCACTTTTCAATGGTTTTTAACATTTGTGACCTATTTCTTCTGCGCAGAGTAGGCCCCCTTTTAATAGATTTCAGAATTCGAAACCTATTCCCATCGCACGGGGACCGGAGAGTGTCTGAAGTGGAAAAAACGTTGCCCCGCTATGAAAGGCAACGTTTTCTCAATCCATATAAAAGGACCGTTTGACCACCGGTCAAACGCACATTGTATCCGCCAGACTAGAAGATAAATCCAGCCACTAGGAAGCAGATTGCCGACAACAATGCTGCAAGGATTCCAAAGGGAGCCTGGGTGAAGGCATGGTCGAAGTTGTTGCAGCCCGTTGCCGCAGAGGTCAGAACCGTAGCGTCGGAATAGAAGCACACGTGGCTTCCAAATACGCCTGCGGAAAGAACTGCCGCCACCGCCAGAGGCATGTTCACACCCATTTCCATAGCCAGAGGAATGACGATGGGAAAGGCGATGACATACATGCCCCAGTTGGTACCGGTGATAAACTCCGTAATCGCCAGAACGATAAAGATCGTTATGGGCATCAGCGCCGGCGTCATATAATGGGACGCAGAGGAAATCACGTAGTATGTAAATCCGATCTGATCGTTGACTTCGGCAAAGAGGAAGGCCAAAACCATGAGCATCAGTGGCAGAATCATGTTCTTCAGCCCCTGCAAGGATACATCCGTAAAATCTTCCGCTGTCATAATGTTCTGTGCCAGATAGAATACGAACATGAAGGCCATGGTAATGAGTACGCCCATCTGCATATCTACATCAAAGTAGATGGTTGCGCCAACCAGTACCGCAATGGGGAGCAGGAAATTCATGATCTTTGGATTATCGGGAAGAATTGCCTCTTCCAATCCAGCCCTGATGTCAATCTTCTCAGAGCCCGGAGGAGCAAGAAGACCTCCGTCCTTCACGCGTTGCTCTGCCTTTTTCATAGGTCCGAAAGTAGGAATAATGCCTAAGATGATAAGGGGAACTATGGCTAAGGCAATCCAGCCATAAAAGTTAAACGGGATTGTTTTAATGAAATAAATCAAGCCGTCTCCCTCGGGAGCCCAGCCATTGACCTCAAGGAGCCTGCCGGCAAAGACCGCCCATGTGGTAATGGGTATAACGACGCAAGCCGGTGCCGCAGTGGAGTCCACTACATAAGCGAGGAACTCCCTAGGAACCTTGTGTCTGTCAGTCAAAGGAGCCATACAAGACCCCACCGTCAGGGAATTCAAATAGTCGTCAATGAAAATAACAAGTCCTAAGACCCATGTCCATATAAGTGCGGATTTTCTGGTCTTTGCTCTCTTGGAAACCCATTCACCGAAGGCAAAGGCTCCCCCTGCCCTTTCAATGAGGGA
>CAYLVS010000319.1:0-1995 GCA_964387185.1 uncultured Oscillospiraceae bacterium
CTGTCGATTCCAGTCGCTGTAATTTTGGGAAAGACGTAGAAAGCGGCATTGGGTATCACACATTGAACACCTTTCATCTGATTGAGTTGATCTGCTAACCAGACCGAGCGCTTGGCAAATTCATGTTTCATATGTTCTACTTCTGCTTGCGAACCACGAAGCGCCGCCACCCCAGCTTCCTGGGTAAACGCAGCTGTGCAACCATTGGAATTGACCATTAGGCGGGAATAAGCCTCCGCTAAACGCGGATTCATAACGCCGTATCCTAAGCGCCAGCCTGTCATGGCATAGGTTTTCGAGAAACCATCTAACAGAATCGTGCGCTCTTTCATACCGGGCACGGTTGCCGGTGAAAACACTTCTTCTTCTTGATCAAAAACCAAACGATCATAAATTTCATCAGATAATATGTAGGCGTCAGAATAATCTCGGATCAGTTCCGTTATGCGTTGCATGACAGCGTTTGAGGTTCTTCTTCCGGTGGGGTTATTCGGATTATTGAGAATGACCAACTTTGTCTTTGGTGTCAAAAGCGATAATAGCTGGTCCGGGTCCGGGTCGAATTGGTTCTCTGAAGAAAGAATCAAATCCTTTACGGTCCCACCGCAAAAGTGGACACAAGAGGCATAGGTTGGAAATCCCGGATTTGGCACGATCACTTCGTCTCCAGATTCCACTAAAGCCAACATAGTATAAAAAATAATCGGCTTTGCCCCTGGAGTTACAACCACTTCGTTGGCATTCGTATGCACCTTTTTATGTTGCAAACAATACTCGGTAATCGCTTCTCTTAAGGCAAGCGTACCTTGGGAAGCAGTGTAACCAGTCTTACCTTGAGAAATCGCCTGAAAAGCAACTTCACTGATATGTTGAGGAGTAGGAAAATTCGGTTGTCCGATTTCCAAATGAACAATGGAACGACCTTCCGCTTCCAAGGCGTTGGCTTGGGCTAAAACCTTGTAAGCCCCTTCTCCTTGCAACTGAGACATACGTTGAGCAAATAGATTCATGGCAATACCTCGTTTCTTTCTGCAAAAAAATGACTCTTACCGGGGATGATCAGATCGATATTTGCCTTATGAGCTTGACTATGTTGTAGCGGACGGGGAATTTTGTACTGTCTCTTATCTTTGATGAAATTGGCTCCGGTTTGCTTAAAATGGAAGGGTACTCCCTGCTGTATACAAACGTTCCGAATTGATAAAATCCATTCATAATCACACGGTCTCGCCTCCGGACCGGACTCTCCGCCTGCAACCACCAGATCTATGGCGGGTGAAACATATTTCTCCAAGCTAACAGGTCCCAACAAAGGTTCGCAGATGATACTCCGAAAAGCGATGGGGGCTTCTAAGAAAATGGGAAGACGTTGATCTGCTCGCGCTTGGCTCTCAGTGGTACAGCCGATACCTACATTGGCATAGCCCTCACCCCAAGCCGAAGGGATGCACTCCGAAAAGCGTTCAATGCGTTTGGTAATAAAAAAGAATCGCAGATCCGATCGTTGGCGGATCATCTTCCAAGCATCGGCACGCCATTGATCGGCTTCAGGTAAGAAAAAATCGGAGGTAAAACAGGTATAGACGAGCTCCCCCGAGTGGACCTTATACTCACCAGCTCGATTACGCCGGATCGGGAGGTCGAAATTTTGGGTTCGATGGACTTGAGAGCTGTCAACCCCATGACGAGCGTCACTACGATACACATAACAATGCTGACACCCTTCACTAATCTTATGACAACCATGCCACAGATTCCAGGAAGCCACCTTCGTCACCCCCTCATTTGAAACCCAGCCGATTTATAAGTGAAGTTCCCAAATTTGAAACCCTTGGCCTTCTAAGAACTGGTATCCTCTTTTTAAAAGGACCGGCACAATAAAATCCATTTCATGCGCCCAAACTAAAACCCCTTGGTGCTCTTCCTTTCGCAGAAATCCTTCCAAAGCATCCCAGACTAGCTCGATATCAATGCGATTCGAGGCAACCACACTTT
>CAYLVS010000320.1:0-1977 GCA_964387185.1 uncultured Oscillospiraceae bacterium
AACGTGTATGATGCGGCTTCTCCCTTGGGAATTGAGTTTTACTCCAAATGACCTTTTCTCTTTGGTTTTTTCAAGTTAATAAATGAGCCTATGAGGATTAGCATTATTCCGAAGACTTCGCTGATTCCCATGGTCTCTTCCAGTACGAGCACTGCGATGACAGGTGCGAGAGCGGGCTTAACAAAAAATACGATAGATGCCGTTGCTGCATCGGCTCTCTCCATAATCAGAAAATAAAACAAGTATCCTAATCCGCTGACCATAATACCGATGTAAAGTACCAGCAATATATTCCCGGCGTTGATTCCACTAACCACCGGCTTTCCTGCAAACCATAGAATGGGGAGCATGGTAAGGGATCCAAACAAGAAACTCAGGCTTGTCTGGGTCAGTCCACCCCGCTTTCGTATTCCGCTTTTGCTCATGGCGCTGTAGAGGCCGAAAATGACGGCCGATATGACAGAAAAAGCTAATCCGGCTCCGGAATTTCCGGGATCTATATCCCAGAGGCGCATCATCAAGACAATGCCGGCCAATCCGAAGGTGAGAGCCACTACCTTCTTTACATTAAGTTTTTCCTCTGTGATTAAATGGGCAAATACTATGGTGAAAAGAGGGTTGATGCTAAAGATAACAGCTGCCGTGGATGCGTTAGATCCTTCAACGCCCAACTGAAAGAATACCATGCTGATGCAAATACAAAGGATGCCCAAAAAAAGCAACTGTAGATAATCGGCCTTATGCAGGACTGTCTGCTTTTGTTTCATCTCTCTGAAGGCAAAGGGTAGAAGAAAAAGTCCTCCAATTAGAAACCTTAAAAAAGTAATTTGAAGAGAATCCAAATCGCCTGCCGTTATCTTCAATGCGACTTCCATGGTGCTGAAAAGTACCGCCGAAATTGTGATGTATAGTAATATCTTTTTCATTTGTCTCCGCTATTTACTGCAATTTGCGTTTGAATATTGCTTCTTGCCGGTGCGCTTCGTTTTTACCCAAAGTGATTTTATTGCCCGCCTTTATTAACAGTATAACAGATAGGACGATAAATGGAAGTCCGCCAATAAGGCCGGTGATTGCCGGGCCTAGCAGCGTATTATAGCTACCTTTGAGCAGATAAATGGACAGCCCGGCGCCTGCATTGACTGTCGAATGTATCATGGCGGCGGGAATGGCGCTTTGCAATTTGATTGACATGTAGCCTTCGATAATTCCAAGCACAACGCAAAAACCGATCATGGCTAGAATGCCGAGCCATGGATAGCCCCAATAACCGGTTCCGTAATTGTGCCCCATCACTATAACGGGCAAATGCCAAAATCCCCATATTGCCCCTGTAATAACTAATGCAGCCCTGTCCGGTAAAAACAGGCGCAGCTTGGGGAGCAGATATCCTCTCCAACCAAGCTCTTCGCCCATAGTCGGTATGATGTTGACAATCGGGCCAATGGCAACAAAAATTAGAACCTGAATCATCAGTAGCGTGGATGCGGTAAGCCCCTGGTTACCGTTTGAAGCTACCAGTTCGTTTAAAGCTGTAAGCTCCGGGTCAAAGGAACCGGTGAGGGCGCAGATACATGTTATGAAAGCCTTCTTTTGTTATAAGCCTTGTCAATATATTGCATAGCGCAGGCACAAACATTGCCGCTGCCAGGATTACTACTGAATAACCGCTTCCGTAGGTCAGTCCGCAGATCGGTATCAATAAAAACACGATCCAGGCTATAACGATTGTAATCGAAATGAATATAATCAACTGTTTTTTTACTGCCAATTTATCTTGTTGCATAATAATATGGGTCGTCCGGGGTTAAAGGATGGGCGCTGTATGATCCGTTATCTTTTTTTGCCAGAATTATGTTCTGTGTATAAGATATGTTGAAACTGCCGTTTATTTAGCGGCTATAAAATGGAATCTTATCTAAAAATGAAAAATATTGAGTCTGTGTATAAGATAATGCTGTATTCTTATACACAGAT
>CAYLVS010000321.1:0-1976 GCA_964387185.1 uncultured Oscillospiraceae bacterium
GGGAATTCCATAAGTACGTCGGTCATTTCGTTTCCACGCTCGCCGCAGCCTATGTAGACTACGATGTCTGCATCTGCCCATTTTGCCAGCTGATGCTGCACAACGGTCTTGCCACTTCCGAATGGTCCCGGGACAGCCGCAACACCGCCTTTTGCGATGGGAAATAAGGTATCGATAACCCGCTGCCCTGTCAAAAGAGGCATTTCGGGAACTAGTTTTTCTTTATAGGGTCTGCCGCGACGAACGGGCCACTTTTGCATCATGGTGATGTCGACCAAGGTGCCGTCCGCCTTTTCCACTACGCAGACGATATCCTCAACGGTGTAGTCACCGCCCTTAATATCTTTGATCACCCCTTCGATGCCATAGGGTACCATGATCTTAAGGCCTACGGAAACCGTTTCTTGGACGGTACCGATGATGTCCCCCGCTTCCACCTTCTCACCGGCCTCTTTTGTAGGCACGAAGGACCATTTTTTATCTCTGGGGAGAGCATTTACATTGATACCTCTTGTGATGTTGGATCCGGAAATCTCCAACATTTCCTTTAAAGGTCGCTGGATTCCATCATAGATGTTCTCGATCATGCCCGGGCCAAGCTCTACGGACAGGGGAACGCCTGTGGTAACCACCTTTGTTCCCGGTCCTAAGCCTGCCGTTTCTTCATATACCTGGATAGAGGCGGCATCGCCTCTCATTTCGATAATCTCACCGATAAGTCCCTGGTCACCTACCCGGACAACGTCAAACATGTCGGCGTTCTGCATGCCCTCAGCTACAACCAATGGTCCGGATACTTTCACTATTCTACCGTGGTTCACTTTTTCAGTCACCTACCTTTACTATTTTTCGCAATCGAATCTCCGATTTGGCTCCGCCTTAATCGTTACTGAACAGGATATCCGCGCCAACCGCCCGTTCAACGGCTTTCTTCAGGTTGGCCATACCGATACCGTAGCTTCCGTCCATTCCCGGGATGGGGATAATGGCAGGAACGCGCATATCCTTGTATTTTTCTATATCATCGACCATGTCCTTGCAGAGCTTTTCGGTAATGTAGATGATGGCATACTCTCCCTTTGCGATGCGGTGGAGCGTGGCCTTTGCCTCGTCGACACCCTCTATGGGGAAAACATCCAAACCTACCGCTTTAAAGCCTAATACGCTTCCACGGTCGCCGATGACTCCGATTTTATACATAAGTTTCCCTCACTCTCTCCGCCATTGCTTCTTTTGAGAGTCCCTGCAGCAAGCCGGTCATGATGATGCGCACGCTACGGATCTCGGCTTCCTTTGCTATCAGGTAGGCGGCCAGGGGTTCTATGCCGAAGGTTATCTGCTTCGCGGCCTTGGCGTACTCCACCAAACGGTTATCACAGAGTCTTTCCAGGGCGGTGAAACGGCCGGTTTCCCTGAGCATGGCACCGCCTTCCGCCATGGCAAGAGAAAGTCCGTAAGGAATCAGCTTTTCCGCAAACTGCTCATAGGGTTCATCATAGCTCCCGATGAAAAGCTTATCTTGGATTCTGCCGCCTTCTATAAACACATGGGAGAAAAAGTCCCATGGTTTTCCCATTTGACGGATCCTGACAAAGGCTTTCAGATTGATGATGTCGATCTGCAACCTCACATAATCCATGATGAATTGGCTGCCGCCGGTTGCCGCAGCGTCACGCATTTCAGCAAAACAAGCCTTATCTAATATGAAATCGATCAACTGGGGATTTCCGGTTCTGGCAAACACATCGATGACCTCGAGAAGGGCATTTCGCATCTTGTCTGTGAGACCTACGAAGTTGCGCTCCCTAACCAGCACGGTCATCTGGGTTGCCGGAATCGTACCCACTTCCATCAGGAAAGGCTGGGGATCCATGTCCAGGAGCTCCGCTTTCATCAAGACCTTCAAATTATGGTAATCATAGGGATACAGGAAAGGAAACAGTTCCTCCCGCTCCGGAGCGATACCACAAACAAAG
>CAYLVS010000322.1:0-1936 GCA_964387185.1 uncultured Oscillospiraceae bacterium
TACTCATACCTACCTCTCGTTCTGTCTTAATTATCTATTGTCATGGTTCTTCCAAGAAATCGAAAGCACCGGAATAGATGCACAGTAATATATACTCGCACAGGTGGCAAAAATCATTGTCACCCGAGGAAAGATTATATCACAACAGTCTCCGTATATATATACTTTTTTATCGATATTTCTGTTTTTTAGTCAGAAATTGATAGGATTTTTGTCAATTTCCCGCAATTGTCTGGCTGGCCAAAGAGATTGATAATTCAATCTCTTTACTACTTCAATGACAATCTCACCGACTCCGGCATCTCATCATTTTTCAGCGTTTTTTCATGGAGAACCTCTTTGCTCTCAAGTCCCGCAAGCCCGGAGGGTACACTTACTTTCGTTACCTCATGAAGTGTACGGATGGAAGCAAAACCGTCGGCTTCCTGCGGGAGGCCCATAGCGGCAGCAACGCTGTCCGCAAACTTGTAGGCGCTCGCTGTAGATGCGATGATAGTGGGTGTTTCATCTCCTGTGGTATTTCGGTAGTCCTGATACACCTTATATCCAACGGCTGTATGAGTATCCATGAGATAGCGATTTTCCGCATACATCCCGCCGATGGCCTCAAAGGTAGCGGCTTCGTCGGCAAATCCACCGTAAAAATCAGTAAGACCGCTGCGAATTGTGCCGTTGATTTCGTATTTCTTATGTTTTTCCAATGAGTTCATCAACGCGGTGATTACCTCTCCATTGTCGCCGGAAAGATGGTAGAGTAGCCGCTCGAGGTTGCTGGAAATGACAATATCCATAGAAGGCGAGCTGGTTATGTAAAAATCCCGGTCGCTATTGTACACTCCGGAGCGGAAAAAGTCCGTTAAGACCTTGTTTTCATTGGAGGCACAGATGAATTTCCCAATGGGAATTCCCATCTTCGCCGCATAATAAGCTGCCAAGATGTTGCCAAAGTTCCCCGTGGGGACCACAACGTTAATGGCTTGGCCACTTTTGATCGCGCCTTGTTTGATCAGCTGTACATAGGCCCAGACGTAATAGGCCACCTGGGGTACCAGCCTTCCGATGCTGATGGAGTTAGCGGAGGAAAGCTTATAGCCTTTGGTGGCAAGTTCTTCTGCAAACTCTTGATCGTTGAATATTTTTTTAACCCCGGCCTGGGCGTCGTCGAAGTTCCCATCAATGCCGTAAACATGGGTGTTGGCACCTTCCTGGGTAACCATCTGCATAGCCTGCACCTGGCTCACGCCATCTTTTGGATAGAATACGATAATCTCAGTATTTGGCACATCTGCAAAGCCTTCCAACGCCGCTTTTCCCGTATCTCCCGAGGTGGCGGTCAGGATGGCAATCTTCTTATCTTCCTTCTCCTTTTTCATAGCGGTGGTCAAGAGGTAGGGCAGAATGGACAAGGCCATATCCTTAAAGGCAGCTGTGGGTCCGTGGTAGAGTTCAAGAAACCATGCGTCTCCTGCCTTGACTACCGGAACAACTTCCTTCGCTTCGAATTTGGAGTCGTAGGCATGGTCAATGCAGTAGTGGAGCTCTTCATCGGTATAGTCCGTCAGAAATTTGGACAAGACTAAAAACGCCACTTCGCGGTAATTCATTTCCGTCAGTTTGGCCGGATCCACGTCCAATTTGGGGATTTCTTCAGGAACATAAAGACCTTTATCCTCGGCAATTCCCTTGATAATGGCCTGGGCCGCTGTTTTGATTAGACTACTTCCTCTGGTGCTTCTATATTTCATATCACTCTCTCCAATATATGTATTATAACTATGCAAATCTCTTGCCAAAATCGCAACGATATTATTGTAACAAAAAAAAACAAAAAAGGCCATAGACAAATTCGTGGAAATCCTCTATAATAATGAAAGTCTCAACGCGTCCCGTTGGTCAAGTGGTCAAGACGTCGCCCTCTCACGGCGGAATCAGGGGT
>CAYLVS010000323.1:0-1921 GCA_964387185.1 uncultured Oscillospiraceae bacterium
CCACATCGCAACCTGCTGCGCTTAAGATTTCTAAGGCTTCATCGCCGTGAATCTGAAGGCCATGGTCTTCCATGAGATCCAATGTGGCTTCGTGGAGAGCATCCAAATCATCATTGCCTAATATGCAGTAGCCTTGGATGTCTGTTTCATGCCTAAATTTACTCATTTTTTCCTCCCTTGCTTAACTACAGCGATTTTATAAATCATTTAGTCGTTTAGCCAGGATAGAATTACATTTACTGCATCGGTAGCATCTTCACAATAAGCATCTGCTCCGATTTTGTCTGCCCAACGCTTGGTAACAGGTGCGCCACCGACAAGAGTCTTAACCTTATCGCGGATACCGGCCTTAACCAGGAGTTCTTCTATTTTCTTCTGTTCTGTCATGGTCGTTGTAAGAAGTGCGCTGCTACCTACAAAATTAGCATTATGCTCGATTGCCTTCTCTACGAAAACATCCGCGGGAACTTCACGACCCAAGTCATGAACTTCAATACCATTTGTTTTTACCAGTGAAGCTACAATTCCTTTTCCGATGTCGTGAACGTCGCCTGCAACGGTGCCGATGATCATGACGGCTTTCTTCGGCGCATCCGAACTATCCATCCTTTCCTCGATCTTCTCAGTGACGATCTTCATTACTTCTGTAGAGAAGATCAGTTCCGGAAGGAAGATCTCCCCTCTTCCGAATTGGTCTCCCAACTCTCTCATTCCTGCGCTGTAACCCTCGCTCAGGAGTTCCACTACATCGATACCTTCTGCATCTGCTTGCGCCAGAGTTTCAAGAGCCTTGTCCTCATCGCTTTCGATAATAGACTCAGCGGCAGCCTTCAGAATCAATTCCTTACTCATCTTTTTTTCCTCCTAATTTTTTTGTTCATGCTAATACATATAAGTTATTTGGTTTTAACGTATTTTTTGATCTCAGCTATCAGCTCTTCCTTAGATGGAATGATCGAGATATATTTCTGCTCTCCGTTGATGCACATGGTCGGTAGATTTGCAATGCCCATTTTTGCCGTTCTGGCAACGTCTTCCCGGATAAAGTATTTATACACTCTGTATTCGGCGATATCTTTAATCTCATCGTAAATATCTACAACGCTGTTCAGCATATAGGTACAGGCAGCACACTGGTCCGGATCCAGCAGAAACAGTTCGATAAGAACTTTATCTAGGTTTTCATAATCCGGTATCTCCACATCGATGTCATCTACTACAGCAGTATAGTTTTCAATGGTCTTTCTGGCATCATCCGGGTATTTAACAGCCTGCGCTGCTGCAATGGTGTTTTCGATCGGTGTGTCATAAGGCATGTCGCAGCCGGGGCTTAAAATGAAGTTGTGATGATCCACACTGTCCAGGATGTCGATAACCCCTTTCATGTTGTCCTGCTGATTTCCAAGCAACATGGTTGTCGTCAGGGGAATATTACCTCCCATGACAATGTTATAGTTATCACTGATTTTTTTTGCTTCAACTAAGTTTACGTTTTCATCCACGGAAATACCATCCGGGTTCATCTTGCACATTACCTCAATCTGCTTGGAAGCATTGCCACAGACAAAGAAGCTGGAAAGGGCTCCTCTGCTCCTTATGAAGTCAAACACCGCTATGAAGCCTTCCGAGAGCATGTTCTCGATATGCTTGGGAGAAACCTGGCTGACAAGGGGGTCTACTATCGCGATTACGTCCATGCCGGCTT
This sequence comes from uncultured Oscillospiraceae bacterium, assembly GCA_964387185.1. GTDB lineage: Bacteria > Bacillota > Clostridia > Peptostreptococcales > Anaerovoracaceae > UBA1426. Next base: position 1,706 of record CAYLVS010000323.1, read on the forward strand.
CGATGTAAAAATCCGCCATCTTTATGCAGACTTCAGAACAAAATTCAATCAACTCTTTCACATAATGAGGCTCTTTAACCATATCCATAAAGATTCCGGTTCCTCTGAGGTGGGAAGCAAGGGTAAAAGGTCCACAGATTAAGCCGTAAAGAGCGGTCTCATCTCCGATTTCAGCCTTGACTCTGCGCATTGCATCCAATATCATAGGAATCCTTC
>CAYLVS010000324.1:0-1912 GCA_964387185.1 uncultured Oscillospiraceae bacterium
GTCCGGACCTCAATATCGTAATACTTAATCATGTCCTCGAGCATCATCTTGTTGGCATGAGAAATGAACACGACGCTTAGAATCTGTTCCATCATCTCGACGATTACCACATCTTTGCCCTGTTGCTTCAGCCAAATGGCAATTTCGCAGCCCACTAGGCCTCCGCCGATTACAGCTACCTTTTGACCCACCTCTTCCGGGTTTGTCAGGGAGCCACAGGCTGTCATTACCTTCTCGCTGTCGATTCCGGGGAGAGCGGGTATCCTGTCTTTCGCACCGGTAGCTAAAATGATGTCATCCGGTTTGAACGCATCTATAAGCGCTTCGTCTACTACAGTGTTCATGCGAACTTCAACGCCGTATTCCTGCAGCTCCTTTTCATACCATTTCAGCAGTCTTCTTTCGTCTTCTTTGAAATCAGGCACCGAAGCCTCCAGGATGTGTCCACCCAGAATGCCGCCTCTTTCGAACAAGGTCACATCATGACCGCGAATTGCAGCAACCCGGGCGGCCTCCATACCGGCCACACCACCACCTACTACCATGATCTTTTTGCTCTCCAGTGTCGGATGAAGCATGTATTCGTTTTCACGACTGCATGCAGGATTCACTGCACAAGAAACGATCTTCTTAGTCTCCAATCTTCCCATGCAGCCGTCGTGGCAGCCCACACAGGGACGAATCCGGTCAACTTGACCCGCCTTCACTTTGTTTGGCCATTCCGGATCCGCCAGAAGACCCCGACCGATCAATGCCATATCGATTCTGTTTTCTTCAATAGCAGCATTGGCTAATTCCGGTACATCCATTCTGCCTGCCACCAGGATAGGGATATCAACTACTTCTTTCAATATCTCTACGTGAGGTACGTAACAACCGTGTTCCATATACCCGGGAGGATGTGCCCAGTAAAGCGCTTCATAAGAACCCAGGTCCGCATTGAGTCCGTCATAACCTGCTTCCTCGAGGATTTTCGCGGCTTCGAGGCTTTCCTCGATGTCTCTGCCCATCTCTATGTATTCCTCACCGGGGAGGCCTCCCTCTCCCAGAGCCTTGATACAGCTTTTTACACCGAATCTCAAGATTACCGGGAATTTCTGGCCGACCCGCTGTTTGATTTCCTGAAGGATTTCGATGGGTAAGGTCAATCTGCCCCTCAGATCTCCGCCATATTTATCCGTTCTCTGATTGAAGGCTGCCATTGTAAATTGATCGATTAAATAACCTTCATGCATGGCGTGAATTTCCACACCGTCAAACCCTGACTCTGCCGCCACTTGAGCCGCATCGCCCATTTTCCTCACTAAGTATTCCACTTCCTCGGTGGACAGTTCTCTGCACATGATATCCGGTTGCCAAAAGTGAGAAACCGGTGATGGAGCAATTGGCATTGTCTTAACCATGTCGGGATAAAAGGAAACACGTCCGAACCCCATGGTAATTTGAAGGAAAATCTTTGCTCCATATGCATGTACACGCTCGGTCATCTCGCTGGCCAGCAAGGAAAAGGCATCGGGGTTTGGCCCGATATTCTGGAAAATGCCCGGTTTTGTCTCCTCCAGAACGTTCTCCACTTCAATACCGCCCGTAATAATAAGGCCGGTTCCTCCTCTTGCACGTTCCACATAATAGTCCACAGCTCTCTGGTTGAAGCAGTAATCCGGCATACACATTCCTGACGGAGCCATAGGTGCCATGCCAATGCGGTTCTTAATTTCCAGATTGCCGATTTTCATAGGGGTAAATAAACTATTGTACTTAGTCATTCTTACTTTTTCTCCCTTCAATACTTTGTCCTAAACTTTATTCGCGAGAACAAAGCATATACTATTCAAAGTATCCACCAATCAAAATTTTCTGAATAATTTGTATATTTCGAAGAATACCTCTATTCTACAACCAAATACAAATA
>CAYLVS010000325.1:0-1893 GCA_964387185.1 uncultured Oscillospiraceae bacterium
CTGTTTGAATCCCTTACGCGAATGGTATAACTTATTCATTAGCAACGACGATAAGCATATTAACGGAGGTGGCCTTATGACTGAAAAAACTATATTTGACCGCTTGGATGCGTACATAAAATCCAATTATGTAGAAGAAGCTATTGACTTTGTCTGTGACGAGGTGACAGATCATACCCAGGATGATCCGGATGATCCCTTTACAATGGTATCAGAGTCTGTTTCTTGCAGACCTGTGACCGATAGCGATCAAGCCCTGCTGGACGAAGAGGAAATGGCAGAATCTTTCCGGGACGTGTTACTCGGGCTTCTTAATTCAAAGGACATAATGGAAGATTCAGATCTCTACAACAAAATCCCCATCGACCCCAAGCTGCTCACTAAGATCAGGGAAAACGCGGACTTTGTCCCCATTAAAAACCTGGTGATCCTTTTAGGCATTGGGTTGCGACTGAACCGAGAGGAAATGGACCTCCTTCTTCGCTCCGCACGCTATCGCCTTTCTCGCTCTCACAAGGATGAACTGGTGGTAGCCTTCTGTGTCGAAAACCAAATTTATGATGTTAAAGTAATTGATCAACTTTTGGATGATCAGGAACTACCTCTGATCTCCCAGAGGATATAACCCTTGATACATTAGTATCCAAAAATGAAAACACTCTACCGGAGCGGCTGCAAAGCCGCTCTTTTGCTCTTTTGCCATCTCCTCTACCATAGATTTACTGGTGCGCCCAAAGCAAAAATCATTTATAATGATAACATGAGAGGGGAGCAACTCTATGCGTTTTACTGACAAAGAATACATATCAAGGAACAGCAGGGCCTTAATTTATTCAATGGTCTGCCTTTTGCTGTCATTGTTGCTCACCTTCCTGGCCCGGAGCTCCGAAGGCTTCGCCCAATGGTACGGAGATACCATACCCCCCCTGTTCATAAATACTTTGGGGAGATTTTTCTCGATTTTTCCTTTTTCAGTATTTGAATTTATGATTTACATAGCTGTCCTAGGCTTACTTTTCTTTCTCGCATGGAACATTTACCTTATATTAAAAAGAGGATCCGGGCTGAAAGTGCGTTTATTCCGCTCTTTCTCTTGCTTATTCTGCATCCTAACAAGTTTGCTGTTGCTTTTTACCCTTACTGCCTCAATCCATTACAGCAGGCCTCCCCTTTCCGCCGGAACGGATACTTCCATCCGGGAGCACTCCCGGGGTGAGCTTTTAGGGCTGTCTTTTCTGCTGGTAGATGAGATTACGAGACTGGCAAGGGACGTAACGTTTGATGAACAGGGATTGTTGCTGCCTGAGGAACTGGATCTGGCTGCAACCGCTACAGAAGCCATGAGGGGACTAGAAGACCGCTATCCCTCTCTTTTCGGTTATTATCCCTCCCCAAAGCCTGTCTTCTTCTCCAAGGGCATGTCTTATTTAGGAATCACCGGCATCTTCTCACCTTTTACTATGGAGGCAAACTATAATCGGGATATCGCACCTTTTCTTATCCCGTATACCGTAAGTCACGAACTCTCCCACTTGAAGGGCTTTATGCGAGAAGACGAGGCAGGCTTTCTGGCATATCTGGCCTGCCGAGAGTCTCAGTCGCCACAATTTCAATACAGCGGAACGCTGAACGCTCTCCTGTATACCTTAAGTGAACTGTACAACAATGTGGACAGTAGCATTTACGATGCCCTTTTCTTGCGTATTCCCGAACCGGTACGCCTGGAAATGGCTTATAGCAGAGGTTACTGGAAGAAACACACAACTGCAGTCACGACGATTGCAAAAAATGCCAACGACACGTATTTGATGGCAAATGCCCAAAGGGATGGGGTTAAGAGCTACGGTAGGATTGTCGATCTTCTGTTGGATGAATATGAACATCGAATCCTGG
>CAYLVS010000326.1:0-1888 GCA_964387185.1 uncultured Oscillospiraceae bacterium
TATACTTTGGAATTCAACATAAAACGTATCTGCCCAGCTGTCTGTGATTTGCTAAGAAGTTTTAATATTTTAAAATGCCGGGTAGTTCTTTTCGGTCATTTTTGTGCCTTCCTATTTTATTCTTCGGATGATTAACTGTCAGCTTTCGTGAAGTACTTGTTTATTTGTCTTTGTTTTTTGCATCGTTACCTTATTTAAATACTGAAACATTGCACTTGTTGGCAATCAGAGACGCGAGGTCAATGCACGATAAAACCAGGCAAAGGTACGATAAAGTTCATAGCCAACCAGTATGCCAATTGAATTTAGGATCACATCATTAATATCAATCGAATGCCCGTAACCGCTAATGATGCCTAAAAGCCTTATCAATAACTGTAACCCTTCAAGCACCGAGCCAAAAAACAAGGCAAGCCAGAAAATCCGTCTGCCAGGAACGCGGTCAAGAAAGGGCAAACAAAAGCCAACTGGCAGGGTCAGCAATATATTTCCGATCAGTTGTTCAAAAATAACAGAGGCATTCGCAGTAAATAAATAGCCAAAGTTAAATGGGATGAAGTTCACATGGCTGAAGATACCAAGTAGGTTTTGTGGTGTAATATTTCCAGGCCATTCCTGGGGAATTCGGATGGGAAAAAAGATCATGGTCAGGACAACGAGGATATACACCCAAAAGAGCGATAAGAAAAATAGGTAAGGCCACGAATGTTCCTTTCGCCAACTATGGAGCAGCAAAACAAGGAGCAGCAATGTACCAAAAACTGCTGGATATGGAAAGAGCTCAAGCTCAAAACGCATCATAAAAGCTGCTCGCGTTGGTACCCCGGTCGTGCGGGGACTATGTAACATGGCCTCGCGCTTCCTGTACCATAGTCAGGGTGGTACCCTGGCAACAGCGCCCAGGGCATTGCCGCGCTCCTGAAGAAGATCCGTTTTCTGCACCAAAGAATTATCAGAAGAATCAGGGGTATGCCAACTCCAATAAGAAGCGGAAAGGTGAAAAATTCAAGGCGCATAGATTTTGCTTGTTTGGTTGAAAGGAAGCATATTACCTCCCACAGAGGAGAGGTCAAGCAGGCAGCAGCGGAGGCAATTCGCAGAGTTTAGGTGTAGCCGCGTTCTACGGGTATAGAGGTTTCTAGCTTTATCAGCCCAAGTCATCTCCAACCTTGCCTGAGTAAAAAAGCGGAGGCTCGAATTGCAGCCAAATGGGAAGTTAGAGGAGAAAAAACCATCACCGATTGATTCCTTTCCAGGGAATTCCAAAAAAAGAATCGCCCAGCAACTCTTCTATCTGAGTTCTATCGTTATGGGATGGATAATAAATTATCAAGCTTCCCTTTCCAGGACAAGAGTTGTCTATGGTGATCTCAATATTCTCAGGATCGATATTCTTGATCTCCTGAATGACCTGATTGTGTTGCTCCATTACACTTTTCACATCGGATAAGTCAGGCAATTCATCACAACTTAGGAAAATTGCTCGATTATCATAGATCGTGCTAGCGATCCACCTCCCAAAGAAATGCTTAGTGGTTTCTGCCAATATGAGTGCAGCAAGGATGAATACAGTCACCACAACGAATAACCATCTTTTCTGTGATTTGGTCATAATGAATTCCTCCTGCCTGGTACAACTACCTGTCCAATTTATACCTATTTATGTAGCCTGGCAAATCAATGGCTTGCTTGAGTAACTACAGGAAATTGACCCCTCTAGCTCATCATAGTGGGTCAAATGCTGGTCAGCTAAATATTATATCGGACGTACGATTCCAGAGTAGCCATGGCAGCAGTTACTCTGTGCCTGAAGTAAATGCAGATAGATCCCAGATTTGTAGTGTGCCGTCTCTAGCAACTGAAGCCAGACGATTTCCATCGGGGGACC
>CAYLVS010000327.1:0-1876 GCA_964387185.1 uncultured Oscillospiraceae bacterium
TTCTTCAACACTTATATAGCGTTTTAAGGCTATACCATCCTCACTATGCGTAGGCCTTGGAAAAACGAACTTTTTGTCCTTCAACCCAACAATGATTACTCTTTTTCGCCTCTGTGGAATGCCATAATCCGCCGCATTCAGAACCTGCTGTTCGACAGTATATCCAATGTTCTTGAAAGCTACTTTCAACAAGTCAATAATCTTTTCTCCATGAGCATTTTTAGCAGACAATAAGCCCGTAACATTTTCAAAAACAAATGCCTTTGGTTTGACCTGCTCAATAATATGAATATATTTCCATACAAGCTGACCTCTTTCATCCTCGACATTTCTTTTTCCTGCCAAGGAAAAAGATTGACAGGGAGGTCCTCCAATTACCACATCGGCGTGAGGAATTTGACTTATATCTATTTGGTTAATATCAGCACAAATAATATGGTTTCCAATGTTTGCTTTATATGTTTCAGTAGCGTTCATATTGTTATCAATTGCCCATATTACACTGTATCCTTCTGATACAAATCCCAAATCCAAACCGCCTCCACCGGAAAACAAACTAACAACACTTATTCCCACCAGTATTAACCTCCAATCGACTTATTTTTGCGAAAAAATATCTCTCTGTTATCTCTTCATGTTTTATAGCACTATACTTTGACACCAGTTTGGTTATTTCACCGATCACAGCGGAATCCGAACTTTCTAATAGCTTGCGGCTTAATCGTACCATCTCTTTTTTATCATTGTCGCTGATATAATCGTATACTGGAAACTTTAACTTTTCCAGATCGTATCTTTGTAATTTCAGTAAGCCAGCACCGTACCTTTTGCCATTCAACTCCAGCTGATAAAAAGTGTAGTAGTTGTTCAGAAGAGCAAAAAGTACTAAATCATCAACTTTAGGTTTAATAACATAAAAATTATCACGTGCTAGAACTCCGGTTTTGTTAAGGACAAATTTCATATCATTTCGAACAAAGTAACTAGAGTGTGTTTCCAAAAGGATATTTGGAAGAAACGTCGAATATATATACAGAGGTGTAAAGCATGGCAACAATTATTCGACGTTACGAACTTACGGATCATGAATGGGAGCAACTACATCCCTACTTCCCGGATCGACAAGCCGGAGATAAGGGGCGACCAAGGAAGGAGTCACGACAAATCCTGAACGGGATTCTATGGATTGCCCGCAGCGGAGCAGCATGGCGTGATTTACCGGAGCGGTATGGCGCATGGCAAACGGTTTACAAACGCTTTGTACAATGGCAGGAATCCGGGCTGCTGGAGGAAATCTTCCATGATTTAGGAGCCGATGCAGACCTACAGGACATCAGCATTGACAGCACATATGTGAAAGCACATAAGGCCAGCGCAGGAGCCTCAAAAAAGGGGAGTTGAATACCCAAAAGAATTCCAAAACCAGTGCATCGGAATCAGCCGCGGAGGGCACAGCAGCAAAATACATGCAGTCGTAGACGCGCTTGGGAATCCCGTACATGTGCAGTTGTCGGCTGGCAATATCCACGATGTTACTGTCGCTCAAGCGGTTTTAGAACATCTATCGCTAGCCGGTTCTACCGTTTTAGCTGACAAAGCCTACGGCGCGTACAGCCTTCGGGAATATATAGCAAATCACGATGCGAATTTCTGTATACCACCAAAGGCCAACGAGTCTGATCCTTGGTACTGTGATTGGTGGCTGTATAAGGAACGTCACCTCGTTGAGAACTTCTTCCTTAAGCTCAAGGAGTTCCGACGCATTGCAACTCGCTACGACAAGTTGGCTGATAGGTATCTGGGCTTTATCCATCTCGCTTGTATTCGCATTTTGCTTGCATAAGCATGGCTGTTATGAATTTAGAAACACACTCTA
>CAYLVS010000328.1:0-1852 GCA_964387185.1 uncultured Oscillospiraceae bacterium
CAACAGAGTCACCTTTTGTTTTCTTCCTGCTCACTGCCTAAGCCACTTGAAAAGTCCCCCGCATCTCTTGCGCATCGATGGCTGTGCAGAATCGAGTTGCTTCTTGCGCAATATAATTATAGTACGTCATTCAATCTCTGCGCCGGTCAGAAACTCATCTTCATCTAAATCCGCTATCTTGTTAAGCTTCTTCACGATATCTGAGATCAATTCCTCAAAGAACTTCAAGACTGGAGCATCGACATCTGCTTCATTCAAGCTCTCTACCGCATAGTTATCTCCGCGAGAGAAATTGATGAGCCGATAAACTTCGTCAGCCCTAACACTTCGATTATCCCTCGGAATTGTGATTGAATCCTCATCATTAATAGAGACAATAATGTCCTTGGATGACTGCATTGTTAAAATGATTTTCTTATCCATAGACTCTGAGCCTCTTTTCTATCGAATCCTTGCCGCCATCCATATTGCTCGCAACAATGTCCAGAATATTGGCGTTTTCCCCTTCTTGTTCCAGGCATCCGGAAACGACTTGGATGCTGTCACCAATTTTTCTCACAAATACTACATGGTCAACATCCTGATTCACAACCAGCAAAGGATTATGTGTGACTATAATGATCTGTTTCTTGTTCCTGATGGAGTTGAAATAGGAAAGAAGCTTCTTGCTGATATTGTTGTTGGAAATATGATCTTCCGGCTGATCGATCAGAAAAACAGATCTATCATTTTCCTGCTTAACCATGTATTTGAAGTACGCAAGCGACATCTCTCCGAGCGTATTTCCCAAGGAATCCTCACCATAGGATGTGTCTACAATATAGTTTTTACAGTTGCACATCTGGTCAAGGAAAGCTGCCAGATTTGCCTGATACTTCACATCGATGTTTTCAGAATCAGTGCATCCTTTAATGGCGTTTATCAATTTTTCGATGGTATCGATTTGCTTCAGCGATTCAAGATTTGCATAGTCTTTTACAAACATCTGGGTAAGAAAATCCTGTAGCACAATTTTGTCATGATATGCGGCTTCAGAATTGAAGCTGAATCCATACACTGGATTTGTACTAAATCCTGATAATGGTGCCGGAGCCTCAGGGAAAACCATCTCTTCAGCATTTTTGCGAACAGCGTCAGCAATAAAATTTATAAACGATCTCCTTTGTGAAATAAAGTCCCTTCTATCGTTCTCTCTAGATGTTGCTGCTTCACTAACCTTGTTGTCATAACTTGTGGATGCGGAAACAATGGAATTCTTGACCATCTTTTCGATTTCTTTTTTATCGTACTTCCGGTGAATCTTTGCGTAGATGCCAATCAACAGCTCGTATATCCGGTTGAGATCTGTTTTATAATCAACATAATAACTGTCGTCTTTCATATAGGAAACCGCCCTGAGCAGTTTCTGCATATCACGATTCGGAGCGGTATGATCATTCTCGACATCCGAATAATCTGTATCGACGGCAAAGCTAATGAAATAGTTCGCATCGTTCATAACGTCATTGTATTGCAGCGTCTCTTTCTGAAGCTGAATTTCAGAGTCTCTAGCTTTGATCCTCTTCTTTATAAAATCAAGGACTTCGTGAGCATATCTGCTATAAGCATCCCTGAACCCATTGTTATCAACTTCAACAAAATTGTCCGATGGGAACAGTCTGTTGCCTTCAAATTTCGATACGATATCTCCCTGTCCGATATAAAGCCGTTTGGATGAATCTACAGTGTTACAGATCATTCCATTCTTTTCCATCAATTCCTTTACATGACGTTCTCTTCGGTGCGCATGTAACAGCTTGAGGATCGTAGATTTTCCGGAACCATTTTCTCCGATTATCGCATTAATGCCGTT
>CAYLVS010000329.1:0-1841 GCA_964387185.1 uncultured Oscillospiraceae bacterium
CACAACGATACAATAAATACATCCGGTGCAAAGCTGAAAGGCTTTGCTTCACAAGTATTTATTATATCATAAGTGCAAGTCGTTGCTCCAACCTGCTTCACAGGAGATACAATAAATACATCCAAGGCAAAGCTGCAAGGCTTTGGTTTCACAAGAAAGGACCATGGGGTCTGTCGCCTTGGTGGATAAATTAACAATTCGAAACATTCTGATTATTACCGGCCGATGAGGGTATATGACTTTTAATCACTGCAACTCATTAATTGTGTAAGGAGGAGAAACAAATGAAAACTATCAACTCAATCCTTGTACCTATAGACGGTTCCGAATTCTCGGAAAGGGCTGTACTTAAGGCAAAGGAACTGGCGGACTGCTTAGGCAGTAAGATTATTCTACTGAATATTGTCAACATGTTTGGCAGTGAGGCTTATCCCACCTTCCGCTCTCAGGACGTAGCCTCCACATTGGATTTTTCGGAGCTCAAGAGAAAAGCCGATAAGAAAGCAAGCGAATTAATGGAGCAATCAAAACTGCTTTTGGGAGGTTTGGATGTGGAGACGGTCATGATGGATGAACCGAGGGGCAAATTCGCTGAAGCAATCGTCGAATTCGCGAAAGAGCGTGAGGTGGATCTAATCGTGATGGGATCAAACGGAATGGGGTCCTTGCGTCGCAGGTTGTATCTCGGGAGTGTTACGATGAGAGTGTTACATACTACAGAAAAACCCGTTTTGGTCATTCAATAGAAGCGGAGGCAAAGGGATTGAAGCAGACGGAAGCAACAGAACCGTCCCTTTGCTTCCTTCATATTACAATATGGTTTCACTTTCCCCGGTGCATTGCAGAGCCGGGGAATTTTATGATACAATTCAGATTGAACAGTTGAAGCAAAATGTTTACTGTAGGGGGAATTTAGATATGAGAAAAGGGATTTCATTCTTATTAATTATGGCTTTGGTCCTGACTTCCTTTACCGCGGTATTTGCGGCGGAAGCAGAAGCTCCTGCCGATGTGAAAGATACAAGGTATGAGACGGCCGTCTCTGCATTAATGGAAAAGGGCATCGTTTCCGGCTATCCTGACGGATCCTTCCGTCCCGAGTGGACCATCAGCAGAGCCGAAGCCAGTATCATAGTTGTTAAGGCCATGGCACCTTCGGAGGAGGCTCTGAATCAAGCAGCAAAGAGCAGCTTCCCAGACCTGACAGGCTACGATTGGGCGGCAAAATATATAAACTACGCCACAGCAAAAGGCGTGATTTCGGGTTATCCAAATGGTACCTTCGATCCCGCGGGACAGGTGACCTATGCGGAGCTGGCATCTATGCTGGTGCGGGCATTGGGCTATAAAGCGGGAGATCTCACAGGAACATGGCCGGATAACTTCGTTACAAAGGCTGCAACCCTGGGGATTTTTACGGATATAGACTCTCAGGTCACCAATGTCAATGCTTCGGCTCTGAGAGGCCACGTTGCGCTCATGACCTATAGGGTAGCGGACGACATAGCCGAATCAAACAAACCGGATGAGACTACCGATCCTGAGGATGATTCCGAGGATCTCGCAGGCTTCCTGGCCGATTACAGTGGTAGGGCCTACGGCATAGTCCTGAGCACAGCAAAGGTTTTGAATGAGAAAGGCGATGCGGTAGACGAATACGAATTCCTCATCGGGGATAAGATTCTATACCTTAAGACCAACGGAAAGGTTCTTACCGACGGAACCGATATCATTGAGCAACATCTTAATTCAGGACACCTTTACGGGCTTCAGCTGCGTGACGGTGTTGTAACTAAGTTTGATACCTCCGATACTGATTTCTCGAGTCTGAAACCATCGGG
>CAYLVS010000330.1:0-1841 GCA_964387185.1 uncultured Oscillospiraceae bacterium
TTACAGGAAGCTGTCGTATCTCGTCTACAGAGTTGAACTCCCCTAAGGTTCTTACAATAACCTTTGAAGAGCCTTTGGAGACTTCGCCACTGGGCATGTTAATATTCTCTGCTGCAAGAATTTGGCTAATGGTCGATAAAGAGAGGCCATAGCCTGAAAGTCTTTCCTGGTCGAATTCAATTGCAATCTCTTCTTCGATGCCACCGAAATGATCGACGGAGGCAACACCTTCTGAACGTTCCAGATAGGAGAGGATGCTGTCTTCAACTTCACGGTTTAATTCCGCCAGAGGTTTGTCAGAGGATACGAAGATCGAAGCCACAGGAGTGAAGTCCATGCTCATTTTGAGCACCATGGGGTCCGTGGCGCCGGAAGGCAGAAACCCCTCCACCATGGAGATTTTTTCCCGCATATCCAAGGTGGCGAAATCCATATCCGTTTTCATGGTAAACTGAACCATGACAATGGCGGTTCCTTCCGTGGTCATAGACATGATATTGTCCATATTTTCCACAGATGCCAAAGCCTGCTCAAGAGGCCTGGTGACCATGGTCTCCACTTCTTCAGGGCCGGCGTTGGGGTATTGGACGAATACGATAGCTACAGGAAATTCAATATCCGGTATCAGGTCCATAGGGAGGCCTATGAGCGCAACTGCTCCAACCAGAATAATGATGAGAACCATCATCGCCGTAGTTACAGGTCGATTAATTGAAATTTTTGAAACGTCCATGAATGCCTCCTGTTACTCTACGATATCGACGAGTTCGCCATCCACAACATATTGCTGGCCTGAAGTTACTATTATATCGCCCACATGCAAGCCAGAGATGACTTCAGCGGTGACTCCGTTGTCCAGACCGGTCTTAACTGCGCTAATTGTAGGTATATTCCCATCCAGAACAACGACCTTAGACTCCCCGGATTTGATGAAAACCGCATCGGAAGGAACGCAAATCACATCTTCTTTCCTATCGGAAACAATCTGTACTTCTGCAAACATTCCCGCTTTAATTGCTCCGGAGCTGTCGTCGACGGATATGGTCACCGGGTAGGTAAGGGTCCCTAGAGCGGGAGCGGGAGAAATGGCGGTGATCGTGCCGGGATAGGGGTCTTTAGAGAGAGTCTTAATGAAGATATCAACTTTATCACCGGCGTTCACTTTGTTGATCAAGTATTCTGAGAGACTGGTATTGATTTCTAAGTTACTCACATCAGCAACAGTAATTGCGGGAGCAGCCTGAGAAGCCAGGCTTCCAGCGGAGATGTTAACTGAAGTAATATAGCCGTCTATAGGGGTGGTAACGGTGGTATAGCTCAATGCTTCTGCGGCGGCATTGAGATTCTGCTTTGCAACGTTGAATTGGGTTTCAATGCCTTGATATTGCTGAAGAGAAATTGCCCCTTCTTTATAGAGTACGCCCATTCGCTCGTAATCCGCTTTGGCACTGTCATAGGCCAGCTTGGCAGTGTTATATGTCGTTGCCATATGGACCTTATCCATCTCGAAAAGCAAATCTCCCTTTTTCACATAATCGCCTAAACTCACAGCCACGTGAGTGACTTCGCCGGCTGTCATGGGTACTACGGCTGCGGAATCTACAGGATCAATGCGTCCGGTAAGGGGAGATGTAGCGTAAATAGAACCTTTTTCAACAACAGCGGTGGATACGCTAACCGGTACTTTTTCCGCTATCACAGGTGGCTTCAAAGATTCTGCGATTCGATAGATACCCAAAGCGGCAACAACGACGATAATTACGATCAATATAATTTTTTTACTTACTCTTGCTCTTGGTTTGTTCTCCAATTTTTGTGTCCTCCCAATGGCCTATAATTAT
>CAYLVS010000331.1:0-1835 GCA_964387185.1 uncultured Oscillospiraceae bacterium
CCGGTGGTACAACGGCAAAAATTATGGCAAGAAACCATCAGTATCTTGGCGTCAATGAAACCGTGGAATCTTACAAGAAGCGAAAGTTGAATAACGGTAAATTGGGTGTTTTCTGGCATACTCAGGGGAGCGGTAAAAGCTATTCAATGGTATTTCTTGCACAGAAAATCCGCCGGAAATTTGCGGGATCTCCAACTTTTCTTATTCTGACAGACCGAGAAGAGCTGAATAAGCAAATCAGTGATACCTTTGAAGCCTGTGGCTTACTAGGGACGACGAAAGCCAAGCAATTTATTGCCACCAGCGGTGAAGACTTAATAGAGAAATTAAAAGGAAATCCAAGCTTTATCTTTACATTGATCCATAAGTTTAACAAACCGGATGAGCCACCGATCATCCCTGACCACGACATCATTGTTTTATCGGACGAGGCGCACCGTACTCAAAATGGTATATTTGCCGATAATATGTGTACATTGCTTCCTGCCGCTTCTCGTATCGGATTTACAGGTACACCCTTGTTCGCATATGACAGTATTACCGAAAGAACATTTGGTGGCTATGTTTCCATTTATGATTTCAAACGTGCTGTAGATGATGGAGCAACAGTTCCTCTTTATTATGAGAATAGAGCCGATTTGCTGGAGATTGACAATCCTGAGATCAATGATGAACTACTGGAAGCCATAGAGCAGGCTGATCTGGATGTTAATCAGCAGGCCAAGCTGGAACAGGAATTAGCTAAGGACATTCATATCCTTACCAGCGAAAAACGCTTGGATACCATTGCAAAGGACTTTGTAGAGCATTACTCAGAATTATGGACAACGGGTAAAGCCATGTTTGTTTGCATCAATAAAGTGACAGCAGTTCGAATGTATAACTTAGCTCAGAAATATTGGGAGCTTAAAACAAAGGAAGTCGAGTCTTCTTTATCCGGAGCCACACAGCAGGAGTACATGGAAATAAGCCGTAAACTTGAGTGGATGAAGAATACAGAAATGGCGGTTATCATCAGCCAGGAGCAAAATGAAATTGCTACTTTTGAAAAATGGGGCCTGGATATTAAATCCCATCGCGGCAAAATGGAAAAGAGAGAAATGGACAAGGAATTTAAAGATCCTGACAATCCGTTCCGAATTGTTTTTGTCTGCGCCATGTGGTTGACGGGTTTTGATGTGAAGAGCCTTTCTACTATTTATTTGGACAAGCCATTGAAGGCACATACCTTGATGCAGACCATCGCACGGGCCAATCGTGTTTATGAAGGAAAAAGCAATGGTTTGATTGTTGATTATGTAGGTGTTGTCAAAGCCTTAAGGAAAGCACTGGCTGACTATACAAAAACTAAAGATGGAGCAGACAGCTCTGATCCCGCCCCTGATAAAGCAGAGTTGGTGGCCCGTGTTATCGGTTTACTTAATGATATCATTGAGTACATGAAGCAGCATGGTTTTGACTTGTCGGCTCTTGTTCAGGCAGTTAGCTTTGACAAGTTGGCCATGGTTCAAGAGGGGGCCAATGCTATGTGCGTTTCGGAGGAAGTGAAGAAACGCTTTGAAGTAATGGCTAGGGAATTATTCAAGCTGGTTAAGTATGTTGAAAAGCAGGAAGTCACAGACCAGAACCGTGCCTATAAAAATGCAATCAGTGCAGTTTATGACCAGATGCAGGAGAAACGGAAGCATTCGGACAATACGGATTTGATGATTCAGCTGCATAGAATCGTCAGTGAATATATCAAAGTCGTGGAGGTGCCGGAGTATGCAAACGAAGATGGTAGAGGATATGTGGTGGAAAGCCGCCGCTTTGATATCAGCCATATTGATTTTGAA
>CAYLVS010000332.1:0-1815 GCA_964387185.1 uncultured Oscillospiraceae bacterium
TTTTGCACAGATTTAACACTGAAAATCGGATATTCACGTATTACTTGAAATTTTGCTCATTTCCACATAGGGGGACCGGATAAGCGCGCACCGTAATGGTCACAGAGCGGAGAATCAAAAATAGTCGCAGAGTCGGAAACCAAAATAGCCACAAAGAGGGGAACCAAAATAGCCACAGAGCGCGGAACTAAAACAGCCACGGAAATCGGTTTTCCGTGACTGTTTTTTGCCTAGTGTAGGCTTGTTATTTGATCATGTTATCTACGGAATCCAGAACCTTATCCAGCATTGCAAGCGCTTCCGAAAGCTCCTGCTCTGTGATGATGAGCGGCGGAGAAACGTGGATCATGTTCTCATGCGCATAGGTGTAGAATCCTTCTGCTCTCAGCATGCCCAGGATCTTGGGCATAATGCCGTCCGGATCTTTACCAAAGGGCACAATGGGCTCTCTTGTGGCCTTGTCCTTCACAAACTCAACGATGGAGAACAGACCGATGTAGCGCACGTCTCCAACACAGGCATGCTTCGCCTTCAAAGCTTCCAATCCTTCTCCCAAAACCTTACCGACCTTCAGAACATTCTCGAAGACCTTGTCATCTCTGTAAGCGTCGATGGCAGCAATTGCAACTGCACAGCCCATGGGATGAGCACTGTAGGTCAGGCCGCAGAACATTTTGTTGTCATCATAGAACTCAGCAATTTTCTTTGAGACAATAACGCCGCCCAAGGGAACGTAACCGCAGGTCGAACCTTTCGCGAAGGAAATCAAATCAGGCTTCACATCCCAGTTCTGGAATGCGAACCATTTGCCTGTTCTTCCGAAGCCGGCCATGACTTCATCACAAACCATGCAGATTCCGTACTTGTCGCAAAGTGCTCTCACGCCTTCCAGATAGCCTTTGGGGGGAACGAGAACGCCGTTTGAACCAACAACTGTCTCTAAGAAAATAGCAGCAATGAGATCTGTACCTTCATAGAGAAGCTGATTTTCCAAAAGCTCCAGGTAGAATGCAGTTACATCTTCTTCCTTTTCAAATTTGCATGCCTTTGGAGCTCTGTACTCGTAAGGCCCGTCAAACTTGATGAATCCCGGGATACCGGGCTCGTTGATAAATCTTCTGGGCTCGCCGGTCAGATTGGCTGCGCCGTAGGTGGCACCATGATAGGAGCGGTACATGGAAAAGATCTTCCATTTTCCTGTATAAGCCTTTGCCAGTTTGATAGCATTTTCGTTGGCTTCTGCACCGGCGTTGGTAAAGAATACTTTTGCACCTTCCAAGCCTGAAATTTCAACAATCTTCCGCGCTGCTTCCGTACGGACGTCGCAGGAGAAGGAAGGAGCCAAGAACGGCAGTTTGTCAGCCTGATCTTTTATAGCCTGGATCAGCTTTTTGTTGCCGTGGCCCAGGTTCATGTTTACCAACTGGGCAGACATGTCGTAATATTTCTTGCCATCTTCGTCCCAGAAATAGATACCTTCCGCCTTTACGATATTAGCGGGATTAAGTTTTCTCTGGGCCGACCAGGAATATAGGTTATACTTTTTTCCCATTTCGACTACGTTTGACATTTTATTTCCTCCTAATCTTAATTACATTACACGGTTTGGACTAAGCGAAATCGCATAACAAACTAATAAGTTTTCCCGTCAAACAGCTCTTCATCCGTGGGCTGTGTGGAGGGAATGGGGGTAGAAACATAAGTGAAGTTCAGCAGGTCTTTCCATGTGGCGTTGTGGGAGATGCTGTTATGGCCCCAAGTGCCGCATCCCAGAGTCATGGACATGGGATAACCGCAGGTCCATGCGCCGCTGTT
>CAYLVS010000333.1:0-1809 GCA_964387185.1 uncultured Oscillospiraceae bacterium
CGCAATATTTGCACAGTTAGCGACAGCTAACCTTGACATCGTGTCAGGCCCCCTAGAAAAAGTCCTTATCATGATATACAGTTGTGATATAATTTAACTGTGCTCTTCACTGTCATATGAGGATTCGTTTTGGATAGACTTATATGACGGAATTTATTATGAAATGCGAGAAAGATTATGATTCAAGTGACCAACCTGACAAAAAGCTACGGCAAGTTGCTTGCCAATGATGATATTTCACTTTCTGTGAAGCCCGGGGAGTTGACGGTCTTGCTCGGACCCAACGGCGCAGGAAAATCCACTTTGATCAAATGCATTTGCGGGCTTTTACGGTTTGATGGAAAAATTACCATAGGAGGCTACGATAACCGCAGCAATGAAGCCAAGCGACTTTTAGGTTATGTCCCTGAAATGCCCGCTCTCTACCCCATGCTCACGGTGAGGGAACATCTGGAGTTTATAGCACGTGCTTATAATCTTGCACAATGGGAACCCTTGGCTGATGATCTGCTCCGGCGTTTTGAATTAAATGATAAGCAGAACAAGCTCGGTAAAGAACTATCCAAGGGTATGCAACAGAAAGTCAGCATTTCCTGTGCAATTCTTACTAAGCCGCGTGCGGTCATTTTAGATGAGCCCCTTGTGGGGCTTGATCCTCACGCCATCCGCGAATTGAAAAGTTTAATTACCGAGATGAAACAGGATGGCTGTGCCATGATTGTTTCAACCCATATGATCGACAGTGTAGAAGAGGATTGGGACACTACTTGCATCATGAAAAGCGGAAGCATAGCGCGCGCTTGCCGCAGAGAGGATTTGGAAGGCGGAGACCTGGAGAAACTCTATTTCTCCATCACCGAAGAAAGTGGTGGGGAAGAGGTATGAGCAGCCATTTTTATTTAATTCGCACAAGCATTAAAAATAGGTTCAAAGAGTTACGCCATAAACCGGGAAAACTGATTCTCTATCTGTTGGTGACTCTGGGGATCGCCACCGCAATGATCCTTTCGATGATAGGAGCTGACTATTCTGAGGCAAAATATCCGGTATTTTATCTGGTCCCCATCCTATTTGGATTTCTGCTAATATTTTACGCTATTTCTATACAAAAAGGACTTACCTCAGGTGATTCCATTTTTGAAATGAGCGACGTCAATCTGCTTTTCGTCTCGCCTGTCAACCCGCGCGCAACACTTCTTTACGGTGTAATCCGGTTGATGGGGAGGTCTTTTTGGGCGGCATTTTTTCTCTTATTTCAAAGCAGCAGTCTGTCCAATTTTGGTGTAGAATTTGGCGGTGCTCTCATTCTGTTCGGCGCCTTTGTTCTCAATATGGCGGCACTGACGATTCTATCGCTTCTGATTTACAGCACGACCAATGGACAGCCTGCTCGCAAGAGGCGGGTACGTATATTGGCGGTGGCGGTGTTCGCTCCTCTGCTTCTGTTCTTTGCTATGCGCTTCTTTGCCCGGGGCGATTTACTTTTAGCGTTGAGTGACATCATAGAATCTAATTTCCTCGCGACTGTGCCCTTTGTCGGATGGACATCCGCCGGAGCTATTGCACTGATTGAAGGCAATTTGCTTGCCGGGACCGGATGGTTTGGTCTTCTTATTCTATCTGCTTCGGGGATGCTTCTTTATATTATGCTCAGCCGATCGGACTATTACGAAGACGTGTTGGTAGCAACGGAGACAACCTTTGAGATAAAACGCGCTGCCACTGAAGGGAACCTGCAAGCCGCCGCATCTAGGAATGCAAGGGTTAAGGTCACAAGGACCGGATTGTCAGGTGAGGGTGTTCGCGTTT
>CAYLVS010000334.1:0-1303 GCA_964387185.1 uncultured Oscillospiraceae bacterium
TCCGACATGGCAATGACTGCCTCCAACAGGTCGGTATTTGCCCAGCGGCGGATGTCATCGTAGGAGCGCTCCAATTTTTCTGCTGCTTCTGGCTCGAAATTGCGAACCAAGGCAGGCGTTGTGATATTGTGGTAGCAAAGAATCTTTCGCCCGGGCAGTTTTTCAATGATCTGGGCACAATAGCCGGTGATGCCATATTGGTACAGTACCACATCCTCTGAGTTGATCCTGATGTTTTCTTTCAGCCGGGAAATAGGAATTTTTTTGCTGCTGCCATCCATGTTGGTGCAGTAGGTTTCCACCTGATAGCCGGCTTTTTTCAATGCCTGATGGGTGAGAATGATGTGGTTGCCCATGCCATCTCCATCCATGATTGATTCGGCAATCTGAATAATTTTCATACCTGCGCCTCCTCTCCGTCGATTTTCATATTTGCAAGGCGAAGACTGAGCGCCTGATTTTCCTTGCGGAGCGCAGTTAGCTGCTGCTCATACCGCGCCAGAGCCGCATCGTAGCGAACGCTCTGCTTTTGCAGGGCGACCAACTCCTCATAAACCGTATCCAAGGCGTTTTCCGTCATCATTTTGGTGTACATGGCGTCACCTGCCATGGGTTCGCCGATAAAACGAACCAGTTTACGAATGACACGCTTTATAAAGATGACAATGCCCTTAAACTGCGGACGATAGCTGGTCAAATCGCGATAATATCGAATTTGAGAAGCGCGAATGGCATCAATCTGCCCCTTTAGCCGCCCTACATCCGCGCAGGTGAAATAGGTTCCCATTGCCTCGTCGAAGCTGGGAACAATCCCTCCCTCGTAATGCTGGCTTTCTTCCTGAAACTGCTGTGTTTGATAAATAATTTCTGTCTCTAATCGGGTCATTCCGTCCCCTCCCTGTTTGTTTCTTCTGTTTTAATAAATTTCATCTCTTTCAACCCTATATAAAACATTCTTTGGTCAGGCGTATCCCACAGCCGTGCGGGGACAAAGCTCTTTTCGCAGGTAAGGGTGACACGATGATAACCTTTTTCAAGTTTCATAGTTTCTTGCATGCAGAAATTGTCGTTTGTAATTGACCTTGTCCGTGAAATATCGGCATCCTGAACGGACAGTACAAGACGCGTTTCATAAGGAGCCATCCATAGAAGCTCCAAATGCAAGGTATACTCCCCTGCTGTTTCGGCGTAAAGTACCAGCGTGGCAGTCGCCTCGCTCATCCAGACCCGGGCGAAAGTGCCGTCCTCGTTTAGCTCCTTTGGGTAAAAACCGGAAACCGGCTGAATGCCTTCCGACCAATCC
>CAYLVS010000334.1:1317-1808 GCA_964387185.1 uncultured Oscillospiraceae bacterium
TGACCCGAGTAAAAGGTGATTTCGGGAAGGCGCATGGGATTATACAGATTTTCCGACGTTGCGGGCAGAACAAACAGCCGTTTTGCCAAATCCTGCCGCACAAAAAAGGCGTTAATGCCGTTTATATTGGTTCCGACAAGCTGATAGCCCTTTTTCCGACCCAGCTTTTCAAGCGACAGGAGCGATGCTCCCTGACGGTCGCTTTTATCCCAAATATGCTCGGCATTGTAGGGCATCACCCACTGGCAGGAGGGCGGTATCTTTGCATTGTATTCGATTACCACCACGCGGGGATTAACGCAGTCAATCGTTTTCCAAACATGATAATCGTTTCCGTCAATATCAATGCTGAGCAGGTCGATTTCGCCCGATATACCATGCTTTGAAATCAACCCGTTGATGTTCTCGCGAGTGATAAAGGCCTGCTCAACCTCCAGCTGTCCTTTGAGAATAACGGGGCGGAATTTGCACTTAATTTCCTTGACAAAGTC
>CAYLVS010000335.1:0-1770 GCA_964387185.1 uncultured Oscillospiraceae bacterium
GTGGATGGCTGTGGCTGTATAATGGAGGCAGCCTGGACGTAGGAATGTCGGACATTACCATAAAAGATGATGATGAGATTATAGTTTTCTACGGGGATTATCCTCCTGTGCTACCAGATATCGGAATCCAAAAGGATGGAGAGAATATCAACCTTACATTTAAAAATGTAATTAACGGAAATCCAATAGAAGGGGTATCCCTATATTGGAATGGAATAAAGTTAGAAGGGGTTACAGACAACACAGGGAAGATTGCAATTAGAAAAGGTAAATGACGGAATCCCGCAGTTAGTACGACTTGCTCCAGGATATACAATTACAATAGATGAGGAAGGGGCTGCAGGAGAGGTGCCGGGAACCCCGGGAGATGATGGTGCGAAGGTGTATATTACTGTAAAAGGGCCTAACCGGGAAACCATATACCAGGAGACCGCCTTTACGTATAAAAGGAACATGACTGCATTGAGTTTACTGCGCCAAACAAAACTCAGAATCGAATATAGCGACCAAAACCAAATCTACGTATCTAGCATTGAAGGTTTTGAAGAATTTGACTATGGCCCCACCAGCGGCTGGCTCTTTATGGTAAATGGCGACGAATCAATATTAAGCTCTGCGGCGTCTTATAAGCTAGAAGCCGGTGATGATGTGGTATGGTTTTATACAAAGGATTATACCAAGGAAAGCGGATCAGTGAAATGGTCCGGTGAACAAGTTGTTGAAGAGACTGGCTCTATATCCAAAGAAGAGTTGAACTCTATCCTGAAAGACATCGAAGCAGGCAAAGAAGACAGCTGGACCGTCAGCCTTGCACAGGGCGACATCGCTTTTAACAAGGACGCCTTGGCCAATTTGATGGATAAGATGACCGGGGATTCGGTGGACATTACCATCGAGCAGGCCTCCAATAAAGACCTGAGCGCAAAGCAGCGTCAAGCTGCAGGCGACCGGCCGGTCTACGACATCAAAATAACCAGCGGAAAGAAAGAAATATCTCAATTTGGCGGCAAACTGACCATTTCATTGCCATACACACTGAAAGATGGGGAGCGCCCATCAGGCATCGTGGTATATCATCTGGATGCCGAAGGAAATCTGGTGCCATTGGAAGGCGCTTATGACCCGGTTGCAGGCAAGGTTGTGTTCACCGTAGACCACTTATCCTATTTTGTGATAGGATATGATGAAACGCTAGCCCAATGGCCCTTTACGGATGTGGCGGAAAATGACAGTATCAATTGGTTCTACAGCCCGGTGAAGTTCGTCTATGAACGGGGGATTTTCAGCGGAACCAGCGCCACTACCTTTGTACCCAACAGCCCGCTGACCCGTTCCATGCTGGCATCGGTCCTTGCCCGGATGAGCGGAGCCGACCTGACTGCCTACAAAGAGGTACCCTTTGGGGATGTGGATGTAAACAGCTGGTACGGACCTTCTGTAGCCTGGGCAAAGGAGATGGGCATTGTCAGCGGTTATGCCAATAAGGACGGAAGCTTTGACTTTAGACCTGATGCAAAGATCAGCAGACAGGACATCGCTGTGATGATCAACAACTATAATGAAAAAATTGCGAAGAAAGTATACGATCAAAAAGCACCGGAATTAACCTTTACCGATCATCAGCAAATTGCGGACTATGCCAAGGCTGCTGTTAAATCTATGCAGCAGGCGGGCATCATCAACGGAATAAAAAATGCGGACGGAAGCTTCCGCTTCCAACCTATTAACAATGCAACAAGGGCAGAAGCAGCAACAATGATTTACAACATG
>CAYLVS010000336.1:0-1724 GCA_964387185.1 uncultured Oscillospiraceae bacterium
CTGATCCATGGCTTCGATGAAAAAACAGCGCAGGTCATTAAAGATGCGGAGAATCAAACGGACATTTACGAGGATGCTTTAGGCACTTATCTCGTTAAACTGTCCAACCAAAGCCTGACCGCCCGAGATAGCACAGAAGCATCTAAACTTCTCTTTCTCATAGGTGAGTTTGAACGTATCGCCGACTACGCAATGGACATAACGAATTCGGCCAGGGAAATGCACGAGAAAAAAATACAATTTTCAGAGCAGGCAGAAGATGAGCTAAGCGTCATGATGGAGGCTGTTGAGGAAGCAGTGGAAATAGCCATCCGGGCCTTTCTCGAGAACGACCTCCTGCTGGCCGCAAAGGTGGATCCTCTCGAAGAAGTAATTGATGATTTAAAGAGTGCATTAAAAAAGCAACATATTGCAAGACTACAGTGCAACGAGTGTACAATCGAACTGGGATTCGTGTTCTCGGATTTGATAACGGCTTTGGAGCGTATTTCCGACCACTGCTCCAACGTGGCGGGATGCCTGATTGAAATGTCCCATGAAAGTCTGAATATGCACGATTATTTATACAAGGCTAAGCATGAGCCAAACAACCTTTTCGCAGAGCAATACAGAGAGTTTTCGAAAAAATATTCAGTATCCACCGACACACCCGTGAAAGTGTGACAGGGGGACGTTCCTAAATTGTCACACCCATGAAAGGAGACGAAAATGAAAGCTGTAATCGATCGTGATGGTTGTATCGGCTGCGGATTATGTGCCGATATCTGCCCGGAAGTATTCCGAATGGCCGATGACGGCTTAGCCGAAGTCCACGGCGAAGTAACCGATGGCAACTATGATTCGGCAAAAGAGGCGGAGGAAAGCTGTCCTACATCAGTTATAACTGTTGAGTAAAATCGCCATCCGTGGCGTAGTAGAGGACGCCGTTTTCCTCTTCCATAGTGACTTCTCCCAAAGCCCTGAGATGTTCAAGGTGGGCATGGGCTTCTCCGGCTGCAAACCACTTTTGCGCCTTGGGAAAGTCATCCCAGCTCCTGCTTCTAATATCCCAGTGCAGCTGTTTCGTCACGGTCCTCACCGTTGATTTACCTGATTTTTTCAATGCTTCTCTCGCTTCATCCAATCTCTTGGCATGGTGCTCATAGAGCTCTTTAATTCTGGCGCGATGATTGTCCACCAAATGGCGGTGAGAAGAAAACAAAAAATCGATATCCATATTATATACAAGTTCTAAACTATTCAAATAGGTCCCCAGCATATCCCCATATTGAAATCCCCAAAAGGTAATGTTGGGGGTTATTTTGCCCAGGATATGATCGCCGCAAAACAGAATCTTGTGCTCCCTTTCGTAGAGGCCGATGATTCCCGGGGTATGGCCTTTTAAGTCAATGATTTCAAAATTGTACTCTCCGATTTGAATCAATTCGCCGGGAACGGCGGGCGCATAGTTTATATGAGCTGTGGGTCGGAACTTAAATCCCGGATGATCTTCAATGACCAGTTGATCTTCCGCTAATCCTTGCCACAAGCCATGCTGCACAGTGTTCTGCCACATGGGGTCCATTTTTTCCACACTGCTGTTCAACAGATCCCCATCCATTTTGCTTGCATATACTGTCAAGCCTAACCCTTCCAAATAAGAGGCCAGGCCCGTATGATCCGAATGCAGATGGGTCAGAAATAAAATGGTCTTTTCCGGCTTCAAATCCAGCTGTTCAAAAACA
>CAYLVS010000337.1:0-1709 GCA_964387185.1 uncultured Oscillospiraceae bacterium
TTTGGATTCATTGAAACAGTTACCTCCCGTCGGCTTGTCCCTAAATAAGCTAAATAATCTCAATATCCAGCCGGCTCCTGCCCTCAGACAGGCCGCGTAGGCTGATATGATAATCGATGTTCAAAGACCCTTTAGGCTCGTCCCGACTGATGTTGTTGACTACATCGTTGGTCAGTACTTCCATTTCAACTGCGCCATAGGGAGTGCCGTAGTAACCGGTAAAGCGCTTGCCCTTCTCAAAACGGATCTCCGTATCCAGAGGAACGGCCTCCCCGCAGCGCTTCATCAATATCCCCTCATCGTTGATGGCAAGGCTCGTTGTGCAGCCTGTCATTCCGGAGAAGTCGCTTTCATCGTATGAAAGGAAAACGGTTCCGTTTTCCTCGTGGTATTTTCCTTCGGTGACCAATTCCAGCTGCTCCTCTTCATCGGGGATATCACCCACAATCTGCCTACCTACTATTTTTAGCATTATATCTTTCATATCCTAAACCTATTATCCTTTCTATTAAATCCGAGTATGCCACGCCCTCTTCCTCCCAAAGCAAGGGAAACATACTGAATTTGGTAAATCCGGGTATAGAGTTGATTTCATTCAACAGGATTTTTCCTGTACTCTTTTCTAAGAAGAAATCCGCTCTGGCGTAACCGCAGCAATCCAGTAAGCTGTAGGCTTTTGCCGCAATGGAGCGAATCTCCTCCGCCTTCTCCGCAGATATGTCTGCAGGTATACACAACTTGGATTGTCCTCCGTCGAAATACTTGGCCTTGTAGTCATAGAACTCAGCAGAGGGGATGATTTCTCCCACCCCGCTTACCTGTGGGTTGTCGTTTCCCAAAACCCCTGTCTCCAACTCTCTGCAATTGATCCCTTCCTCAACGAGGATACGGTGATCGTATTTTGCCGCAATATCTATGGCTTTCTTCAGTTCCTCCCCGGTTCTGACCTTGGTAATGCCTACGCTGGATCCCATATTGCTGGGCTTTACAAACATAGGATAATGGAGTTTGTCTTCGATGTCTGACAGAAGCGGTTGCCCTCTTTCCTCAAACTCCCGTTTCGTCAGTGCCACATAAGGGCCCTGAGGCAAACCTACCTTTTCACAGACAGCCTTAGCCAGGATCTTATCCATGGTCAATGCCGCTCCGGTGACGCCGCTTCCACCGTAGGGAATGTCTATCATTTCGAAAAGCCCCTGAATGGTGCCGTCCTCTCCATAAGGGCCGTGTAGGATGGGCAGTGCAAAGTCAATCCGCTGCTTCAGGGAAGCTCCAGCCGTTCCCAGAATCTGAAGGCTGTATTTTTCATGGTTTGCTGCAAGGGCTGCTTTGGCCTCTTGCTCCCAACCGCCGTTTTCAATCTGGTCCGTCGGCCCGTCAAAGAGATACCAGTGTCCTTCCCGGGTAATCCCGATCTTTATCACCTCATATTTGCTCTTGTCAATGGCATTGATCACGGAAGCTGCCGACATGAGTGAAATCTCATGTTCACCGGAACGGCCTCCAAAAATTACGCCTAGTCGAATCATTTAGGTCTCCAATCTGGTGGCAGAGGGACGTTTGTTTGGTGGCAGAGGGACGTTTCGTTTGCCACCAAACGTTTGGTGGCAAACGAAACGTCCCTCTGCCACCAAACAAACGTCCCTCTGCCACCAGATTGGAGACCTAAATGATTCGACTAGGCGTAATTTTTGGAGGCCGTTCCGGTG
>CAYLVS010000338.1:0-1707 GCA_964387185.1 uncultured Oscillospiraceae bacterium
TCCTCCTTGTGTCTGTAATTTTCTATGGTTATTTGTTTAAATGTCTTTATTAGGAGCAGGGGCAGCAGTGCCGGGTTACTGGCTGCCGCCATCCCTGCAAGATGAAAAGCTACGGCATGACGCCCACATCCCTACCTTGATCGCAGGTGTAGACCCATTCTATGATATCCCCATCCTTGGGATAACTACTGCTGCTCCCATAACCCATGCCCTTGCCGTTGATCTTGTAGGTCCAGCCGGATAGTTCTCCCGCATCGAATTCATAGAGGTTATGGATTCCTTCTACGTACTTACTTTTGAGAGCGGGATTGGAGTTGGATTCCATATGGATGCTCTCTTCCCGGGTCACGCGCAACAGGATGTCAAAGACGCTCTCACCCTCGGTGAACTCCACTTCCTTAGCCGGATAGATCCAGCCATCTGCAGGTAATGTCTCCACGATGCCGGCATTGATTTTATCCAGATTATCAAAAACCGTACTGCAGTTGATGGAAAATGTGGTTTTTAGCTTACCTTCTGTTTTTCCTGTATCCGGCTTTGGAGCCGGGGGATCCGTTACAGCAGGAGCCTCCTCTTGTGAAGGTGCTCCGTCTTCTACTTTACGAGGTTCTTCTTCCTGCTGGTCCGGAACCACGCTTCCAACATCAACCTCACCGCTTTCGACTTCACCATTGGCCTCACCTTCAGAAATGGCAGATTGGTCCGGCAATGGCTCAACAGGCAAAGAAGCTACGCAACCGATAAAAGCGGTGGCTATCAGCAATATAAGCAAGATTAAACTTAAGTTTTTCTTCAACATTGTCTTCCCCGTTTAGTTCGTTTTGATAATGGCAGTATTGGTGATTCCATCCCAGCCCACTTGCGCATTCAGGCTTTCCGAAATGAACCGCACGGGCACCAGGGTTCGGCCATTCTCTATCATGGCCGGCACATCCAACAGCACCGGCGTTTCATTGACGTATGCAGTCGAATCCCCAATAATCAACTGTACTTGACGGCCGTCCATGCTTCCCGTCACTTTCCGGAGATTGTTATCCCAACCCACCTCTGCTCCGAGCGCTTCAAAAATGGCTCTCATAGGAACCAGAATCCTGCCGTTTCGATTGATGGGTGGCTGATCGAAAACCAGATACTTGCCATTTAGCAATACCTTATATTCGTAACCGGCTCGTTCGGAATCGGAACTGCCCGCAAGATTTTTCATTCTAAAAAACGGTTCTTTCTCCGCGACCAGTCTCTGATAGGACACCAGAGCCATCATTGCCTGCTCAGTTGCCATCAGGTCCGCATCTCCTCCGGGGATATGGCGATAGCTCCCATTCTTTAACCGGAATGTGGAAAGAGCGTCTATCGCATTGTATTTCCTGCCATTCCCGTCTGTTTTTATGAAGCGGCTGTCTTCTGCCGGATCAATTCCCAAAGAAGTCAGCGCCAAGATGACCTGCACGATGCTTTCCGTGTTTTCCGTACCATTCGTAGTCCAACCACTGAAGCCTCCTTTATCTGTCTGTACAGAGGATAAGAAAGCAAGAGCTCTTTCAATGACCGCCTTGACCTCATTTCTATTGCTGTAGTTGCTCAAAGCCTGTAATGCAGCAGCAGTTACGTCCGGGTCCGCAATGGACCCACTCAAGCTGAAGCCGCCGGTCGGCAACTCCCTTTGAAGAATGGAGTCAAGAAGTAGCTCTCTGGTCGTCTGCGTTGCGG
>CAYLVS010000339.1:0-1680 GCA_964387185.1 uncultured Oscillospiraceae bacterium
CCAGATGGCAAACAAAACGTCCCCGTGCCACCAAACAAAACGTCCCCGTGCCACCACGACACCAAAAAAAGCTTGCTTCCGGCAAAGGCGTATGTTACAATAAACGACGGTGTATTACGGACGGTCCGCTGGCTATAGCTCAGCAAATGCTTGAGCGCTTGGATACCAAGAACGTCTTTGGAGAGAGGAGGAACTACAATGGATATCATGAAAGTCATTGAACAGGACTATATCAAGGCAGACCTGCCGAAAATCAGAGTAGGCGACACGGTAAAAGTCCACATCAAGATTAAAGAAGGCACGAGAGAGAGAGTCCAGATCTTCGAAGGCTATGTGCTCAAGAAGCAAAACGGAGGACTCAGCGAGACCTTTACAGTGAGAAGAATCGCGTCCGGTGTCGGCGTGGAAAAGACATTCCCGCTACATTCACCCAGAATCGACAAAATCGAAGTGATTAGACACGGCGATGTAAGAAGAGCCAAGCTGAATTACATGAGAAAGAGAACAGGTAAAGCAGCGAAGATCAAGAGCAAAGAAATCAACTAATCAAAGGGGGCCTGTTAGGCCCTCTTTTTTCAAAGATCTGTAAGCGAGAAAGAATGATGATAGAACACATAAACTGGTATCCCGGCCATATGAAGAAGACGCGGGAGCTCATACAGGAAAACTTAAAACTGGTAGATGCGGTGATAGAGGTAGTAGATGCCAGAATTCCTCTGTCAAGCAGAAACCCCATCATAGACGAGCTGGTGGCGGGAAAACCGAGGATCATCGCATTTAACAAGAGCGACCTGGCGGATGAGCAAGCGGTAGATGCATGGATCAGCCATTACAAAGAGCAGGGCATCTTTGCAGTGGCTATGAATGCCAATACCGGTACGGGAGTCCCGAGACTGCTGAAACTGTTGGAGGATATACAGGCTGAACGCAACCGGGATCGCCTTCGGAACAAGAATTTACGTCTTATGATCGTGGGCGTTCCCAATGTGGGTAAGTCCTCCCTGATCAACAAATTGACGAGAAAAAAGAGCGCAAAAATCGGAGACCGCCCGGGAGTGACTAGGGGAAAACAGTGGCTAACCATGGAAAACGGTATGCAACTGCTGGATACGCCGGGCATTCTATGGCCGAAATTCGAGGATCCCAAAGTAGGGCTCGACTTGGCTTTCTGCGGTTCCATTAAGGACGAAATCATGGATCTCGCAACCCTTGCTTTAGAGCTCATTGGAGTACTCTCCGACAACTACCCGAACCTGCTCATAGAGAGATACAAGCTGGAAGCCTTGGAAGAGACGCCCTTAGAAACCATGGAGGCAATCGCGAGAAAGCGTGGGTTCATCTTGCCGGGAAAACGCATCGACTATGAACGTACAGCCCGGACCCTGATGGATGAATTTCGCGGTGGGCTTATCGGCAGGGTCACATTGGAGCATTGGAAACAATGAAGAAAGAAGAACGGCAGAAGCTTCTGCAAGAGAAGCTTATTAAAATGAAGGAATACGAAAATGCTCTTTATAAAAAGGGCATTCAATACATAGCAGGAGTCGACGAAGTAGGCAGAGGTCCCCTCGCCGGCCCGGTGGTTTCAGTGGCGGTGGTGCTACCGAAGGATTTCAGCCTATTGGGAGTGGACGATTCCAAGAAATTGTCGCCTAAGAAACGCGAGGAGCTTTACGAACA
>CAYLVS010000340.1:0-1653 GCA_964387185.1 uncultured Oscillospiraceae bacterium
TATGTTTATGGCGGGAAGGCACAGGATCCCGTAGTTCCGGCAAAGAACGGGATGCAGAGACGGGGCTAGATTATTTTGGGGCGAGGTATCTGAGTTCTCCGCAAGGTAGGTTCATAACTGTGGATCCCACCATGGAAAGCGCTGTACTTCAAATGCCTCAAAGCTGGAATCGGTACTCATATGCTTTGAATAATCCATTGCGATACATCGATCCAAATGGAGAGCTCTGGATCTCCTCTGGAGATGCCAAGAATCCTTATTCTTGGGTTGATCAATGCCAAAAGGATCAGACCTGCTATGAAAGGATAGGAGCTTCGGTTGGAGGTAATCTGCGAATTTACGGTGCCAGTAGTGCAGAAGACGTGACAGATTACGTTGCCAACAATAATGGAATGATAGATCTGAACCAAGTTGCTGCCAATGACGACGCACAATTTGTCCTTAAAGGCGGAATTGTCGATCATTTCGCCTGCACGGAAGCCTCAGCAGCCCTGTTCAATGCAACATCCGAATATGCATCTTTACACGCTGGTGACGATAAAATATTCATAACTTCCGCGTCGCTGGAAAGTGGTAAAGGGTCTGCAGCGCATCCACTGTCACATGGTGCTCCAAATGCTGGTCTTGATTTCCGTTATATGGATAGAAATGGAATGCCCTTGAGAGATACGCACGCTGCATCGAAGGCAGATGTTGCAAGGGTGTTCTCGCTGTTCAATTCTTTCAGCTATTGGGGATTTAATCAAACCGTTAGCGGAAGACCCGTTTTCTTCCACAGTGGACCACAAGATGTGAGCACCCCACAAGGCCAGAAAATTGTGGGACAACATCAAAACCACGGTCACGTTGGAATTGTGGAGCGGCTTCGGCCACCGAGGAGATGAGACATGTACGTAGCATTCATCTTTTTCTTGAGCCTGTGTATGGTCTCGATCGCGGAAGAGAATCCTGTTGATTTGGACAATGTTCCGCAGCAAGTCTCTAGATGCCTACAGAAGGTTCCAAGCCGATATCAAATCAGTCGTCGCATGAACCCATTCTATCTGCGAGCGAATTTTGACGGAGATGGGCAAGCGGATTATGCGGTTCTGATAACAGAATCGCCATCCAAAAAAGAAGGCATTGCTATCTGCTTTGGAGATAAGCGGAAAGAAACAACGATCCTAGGGGCAGGAGTAAGCGTTGCACTTGAGGGGGGAATAAAAGAAGATGATTTGGCCGTCTTCAACCTTTGGGGGGGCGCAGTTGGATGTGGTGCTCAGAAGTATGACTGTCTCTATCTTGAACAGGCGGAGGCGGGAAGCGGTTTTCTTATATGGGACGGTCGGCATTTTATATGGGAGCAAGGGGCAATATAATCGGAAAGATACCCCCTTTTGGTTTGTTTCTTAGCTCCGAATTGGATCCTTCGAAACGAAGATTGGTCCGGGTAGCCACAAGGGGAGTGCTGGAAAATCTGTAATTGGTCCCTTCCAATTCCAGACGCAATACCCCCAAGCGATTTTTCAAATCGCCTGGAAGCGGAAATAGAGTGGAAATGAACGGCCTCATCGGATCCGTTAACTGCAGCTATTCCTTCAATTACCTTACACCTGTCTTCACTAGTGTCCGAACGTTTTTGGGTAAAACGCCCATAAATATTATTATATGAAC
>CAYLVS010000341.1:0-1637 GCA_964387185.1 uncultured Oscillospiraceae bacterium
TACCAGTGAAGCATTCAAATCCGGGTATTTCTGCAGTGTAAGAATCACTGCTTTTGCAATGTAATCCGTCACGGATGTCTTCTTCTCCTGGCTTTCATTGACCTGCTTTCTAAGTTCAAGCAACTTCTGCAGATTCACCTTTTGCGTAAAGAAAACGTGGGGTGCGGAGAACATGCTTGAGGACAGTCTTTCACCGATGATCTTTCTGACACCTTCATATGGAACTTTCTCTGAAATTTCTTTTCCATCCTGTGTAAACTCACCAACCGCTGCCACAGCTGTGGCAATTGCTGCAGGAGAAGAAAATGCACCTTCCACATCTTTTTTCATAATCTTGCCGTCTACACCCGTGCCGGCTATAGCCGCAAGATCCAGACCACCTGCCTCAGCCATCTTTTTCGCAAGAGGCGTAGCTCTGACCTTGGGAGCGGAGGCCACGTATTCCAGAACGTCTTTCTCACTGATGCCCCCTTCAAATCCGGTTCCCGTAATATCTGCCGATGCGAGATCGATTCCCATCTCCTGTGCAACCCTTCTGGCTCGCGGAGATGCTATGTGCCTTCCTGCCACTGTCACAGCCTTGACTGCAGGTGCTTCATTCACCATGCTTTCAACAGGCCGGGCAGACGTTTCCTTTTTATCTGCAACAGGAGATTCTTTTCCTAATTGTGCATAGGCCTCAGCTGTCACACCATCGATGTTCTCCTCTTTATCGGCTATGATGGCTATGGGCAGTGTGACCGCCAGCTTATCCCCTTCTTCTATGAAAAGCTTCCTGACATAACCATCACCGGTGGACTCGATATCGATGCTGGTCTTATCCGTTTCCACAGAGAACAGGGCCTCTCCCTTTTTAATGGCATCGCCTTCGCTCTTATACCATTTCACTAATTTTCCTTCGTTCATATTAAAGCCTAATTTAGGCATTATCACCAAATCCGCCATGATTTCCTCACTTCCTTCGCTACTTGACCAGCTCTAGAACCTTTTCATAGATTTTGTCTACAGATGGAATGATCGGGAACTCCAATGAAGGGCTGAAAGGCAGCGGTACATTGGGGGTGTTAACCCGACCAACCGGCGCATCCAAATAGTAGAAGGCCTTCTCCATGATCTGGAATCCGATTTCAGCTCCGACACCACATCTTTCGTGGGCTTCGTCCGCAACGACCAGCTTGCCCGTCTTCTTAACGGATTCCAGGATTGTATCAAAATCTAAAGGAACGATAGTCCTAAGATCAATTACTTCGGCAGAAATCCCTTCTTTCTCCAGTTTTTCGGCGGCTTCCTGCGATTTCATTACCAGAGAAGATGTAGCTACAATTGTGATATCCTTACCTTCTCTCAGGATATTCGCTTTACCGAAAGGAATCGGTTCTACCACATCATCGATTTGATATTTCTTGTGTTCAAAGAAAATAACCGGGTTGTTGTCCCTTATGGCTGTTTTCAGTAATCCCTTTGCTTCCTGGGCGGTAGATGGCATTGCAATAATCAGCCCGGGGAATTGGGCAACCATAGCCTGCATGCTCTGAGAGTGCTGAGCAGCGGAGGATCTTCCGGCGCCGATGGGAGTACGGATAACCATAGGCACGGTTGCCTGGCCACCTGACATATAACGGATTTTTGCAGCCTGA
>CAYLVS010000342.1:0-1605 GCA_964387185.1 uncultured Oscillospiraceae bacterium
GTTGTTTCTGATCAGGAAATTGCGGATGCGAATGAGGAGCATTACACTTGGATAATTAATTAATTTTAACTTTGAAACAAATATGAATATGAGATATTTAGCGTTAACCACCGTTTTTATTTTGACAGCCATTTGTTCAATGGCTCAGAACTACATCAAGTTTGCAGAAGCAACAGAAATTAATGGTCGCAAATTTTTTAAAGGAGAAATTTATCAGCAAGTTGCCGATAAGAAAATTTTATTTGGAAAAGATACAATTGACCTTGGAAAAACGAAAACCGAAAAAGCTACGGTTGGAAATGTATCTCAAATATCTGATAAGTTAAACTTCGTCATAAATTCAGATAATATTAACTACCAAATAAACGTAACAAAATTCATAAATGGTAAGGACACGATAAAGTTAGTCAAAGCAGACAATAATACTATTCCGTTTTTTACAAAAGGTGATGAGTCAATAGGTATTAAAGAATGTGGTTCGTCTTTCAGACTTATTATTCCAAGTTACCCAAGCATTGTATTTTATGAGAGCGAAATCCCCAAACCTGTTGTTGAAGAAATACAAAATCCATTTATTGATGAACCCATTGTTGAAGACAGTGTTTTAGGTAAAATAACCTGGTGGCAGTATGTACTTGGTGGCTTATTTTTATTATTTGTTTTGTATTTAATCTACAGATTTGTTTTACCACTTTTTAAGAAAAAGCAAAGACAACCAATAAAGAAAAAGTTTCAAGGAGGAAGATTATCCGATTTTGCAAGGAATAATAATATTGACCTTTACGACCTAGAAAAATTCAATAAGTCGCTATTAAAGGGGTATTCGAAAATGGATGACCATGAAAGAAAAAAACTACAAAAAAACATTGAGGGTGAATTTCTAATTGTGAGTTATAATACTAATGAATATTCCAATGATGATAATAATGTGAAGGATTTTGAGCAACCAGTTA
Source organism: uncultured Oscillospiraceae bacterium (assembly GCA_964387185.1). Lineage (GTDB taxonomy): Bacteria > Bacillota > Clostridia > Peptostreptococcales > Anaerovoracaceae > UBA1426. Next base: position 954 of record CAYLVS010000342.1, read on the forward strand.
TAAATAATAACTTCCCACAAACTCAAAATACAAATGAGCTTTCATCTCAAATTCAACGGCTGGAAACTCGAATTCTCAATAAAATAGAGTCTTTAGCATCAAACAAAGAAGCCTCTCAAAAAATTGAGAATCTGCAAAAAGATATTGAATCATTCAAAGGAAAAATCACATTATTGAATAAAGATATAGAACAAGGTAATCAAAAAATTAATGAACTAAATAGTGAATTAACTCAAGTACAAAAAAAGAAACAGGAAATAGAAGGAGAATATCTTAAATATTCAGAAAAAGTAATTTTTGTTGACTACCTCGAACCCTATGCAAAAGCAACTTATGATTATTACTACTTTTGCCTGTCTGGATATATTAAGGCTCTTGAGTATTTTCAAAAACTTAATCATTCTGATTCGGAATTAGTTTCGATAGTCTCACAGCTCCTTGTTAAATTCAATTCAAACATTCCCAATAAAACTAATCACTGGGTTGGTGTAATCAACGAAATAAAAGATAGCAAGGCAACAGCAAATATTGATTTGATAAGAAGTCTAAAACAAATACCAAACAACGAAGAAAAAAGTAAAGAATTTAAACGGATACTTCTTAAAGAGGTTTTTGAAAAATATTCAAGTAGTATTTTTATACTTACAGAAGA
>CAYLVS010000343.1:0-1600 GCA_964387185.1 uncultured Oscillospiraceae bacterium
GTGTGAATTCTTGTGGAACAAAAGGACGCACGTCTCAACGTGCTCCGTATGCGGAAACATATCCACGGGCTGGGCCTCAATAAAGCGGTAGCCCTGTTGGGTCAGGATTTTGATGTCCCGGGCCAGGGTGGCCGGGTCGCAGGAGACGTACACGATGCGGGAAGGCCCGGCCGCCGCCACGGCTGCCAGGAGGGCAGGATCACAACCGGCTCGTGGCGGATCCAGGATGACTACGTCAGCCTGGACACCCTGGCCCAGCAGCTTTGGCAGTTCTTCCTCGGCTTTTCCATGGATGTACTCCGCATTGACGATGCCGTTGATGGTGGCATTTCGGTTTGCATCGATTATGGCTGACTTTACCGACTCGATGCCGATGACCCGCCTTGCCTTATCTGCCAAAGTGAGACCGATGGTTCCCACTCCGCAATAGAGATCGAACACGGTTTCTGTTCCGGTCAGTGCGGCATATTCACTTACTTTTTTATAGAGCTTCTCCGTTTGCACGGGATTTACTTGATAGAAGGACAGGGGAGAAATCTCAAAATCCAGATCCATCAATCGATCCTTTATAGTAGGCTTGCCGGCCAAAGTGATATTGTTGTGGCTCAATACCGGCCCCTTCTTCTCTTTCTTTACATTCAAGATCAGACTTTCAAGGTAAAGACTATCGTCTTCCGGCTTTCTTTCCATTACCAGGCGATCCAGGGCTTTTTCAATCTCATCAATTAACAGCTCGACTGCAGGAATCCGACGTTCAGTAGCAACTAATATCACCATAATTTCGCCGGTTCCGAAGGCAGTCTTTACTACGACATTGCGCAAGACTCCTGTCCCGGTCTTTTCGTCGTAGATAGGAATTTTCGTTGACTTTACGTATTCTCTCACAGCTTGCGCGATCCGATCAGCCACTTCGGTCTGGAGCAGGCAGCTTTCACAATCTATGATTTCATGGCTCATCTTCCTGCTAAAGCCCAGATTACATCCCCGCAGCTTTTTCTCGGCGCCGCTGATTCTCGACACAGCATAACGAACCTTGTTGCGATAACGCCAAGGCTCTTCCATCCCCATCACATCCATAACCTTCGGGTCCTCCACACCACCGATCCTCTCCAGGCGGTCTATGACCCATTTCTTCTTTAAGGCAAGCTGCCCCTCATACGTCATCCTCTGCAAGCCACACCCGCCGCACCGGTCTGCATATAAGCAAGGAGGCTCCCCACGGTAAGAAGACGGCAATAAGATCTCTGTCAGTCTTCCTCTGGCAAAGCTCTTTTTCATCTCTGTAATCTCTGCCATTATGTGGTCTCCGGGAAGGGCCTCCGGAACAAACACAGCCATGCCGTCTATTCTGCCTATTCCTTCACCATTGTTACCAAGGTCCGTTATCTCGATTTCGTATTTTTCGCCTTTATTCATCATATGCGTTCGTTCTTTCCTTTCAATGTCTACTGTTTTGAAATATTCCATCCAGGCTTCTGCCATCATGTCCATGATGGCCATGGTCGTGCTCTTCACCCTCTGCCATCTTAAAAAATGTAACGTATGCTTCTACGTATTTCCTGGCAGCTTCTACATCATTGATATCAAAGTCTTTAAGGGC
>CAYLVS010000344.1:0-1581 GCA_964387185.1 uncultured Oscillospiraceae bacterium
TCATAGCTGTCGATGAAAAAGGAAGAGTCGTAGACGGAGACAAGATGATCTACACATGTGCCAAAATGCTTAAGGAGCAGGGCAAACTCCACGACAACAAAGTTACGGCAACAGTAATGAGCAATCTGGGTTTCCATAAAGCCATTGAAAAGATCGGCGCAAGCGTAGATGTAACACAGGTGGGCGATCGTTACGTTCTGGAAAGTATGTTGAAGACGGGCTGCGTCATTGGCGGAGAGCAATCCGGTCATATTATATTTCTAAACCATAGCACTACGGGAGACGGGATCCTCTCCGCCTTGCAACTTTTGAGCGCATTGAAGCTCAGCGGCCTGAAGCTCTCGGAGCTGGCGGACGAGGTGACGATTTATCCCCAAGTACTAAAAAATGCCCGAATTAAGAACGAGAACAAGAACAAGTATGGCAAGGATCCTGAAATTGCAGCAGAGATTAAGAGGGTAGAGGAAATTATGGCAGGAGAAGGCCGGGTATTGATTCGCCCCTCCGGGACGGAGCCTCTGGTTCGGGTCATGCTGGAAGGCAAGGACGTAGAGGATATAACCAGACTGGCAGAAGGTCTTGCCACCTTACTGACCAAGAGAATGGGTTAGGGACAACATATGTGCGGTATAGTTGGCTACATCGGCAACGGCTTGGCAAAAGAGATTATAATAGACGGACTCAAGAGATTAGAATATCGAGGTTATGATTCTGCAGGGATTGCGTTATATCTTAATAATGAGGTGCAGGTCAGAAAGTGTGCAGGCAGAATCAGCAACCTAGAGGCTGTCACAGCAGATAAGGAATACGACAGCCATATAGGTATCGGACATACGAGATGGGCCACCCATGGAGCGCCCACAGATGTTAACGCCCATCCACATTCCAATATGGATGGCAGTATTGCGGTTGTCCACAATGGGATTATCGAAAATTACGTCGAACTGAGAGAATGGCTTTCCGGTGAGTACGGTGTCCGGTTCCGTTCAGAAACGGATTCGGAGGTCATCGCTCATCTCATCGACATTTACTATGACGGAGATCTGATGGATGCGGTTTATAAGGCTCTCGACAAAATGAGAGGGGCCTATGCCATAGGTGTAATATGCAGCCATGAGCCGGATAAGATGATAGCGGTTCGAAAGGATAGCCCACTGATTGCCGGAATCGGCAACGGCTGCAATTTCATAGCCTCCGACATTCCCGCCCTTCTGAAGCATGTCCGTGAAATCTATCTGATCGAAAACAACGAAACCGTCGTTCTGACAAAGGGCCAAATCAAGATTTACAACAAAGACAGAGAAGAAGTCAATCGGGATGTATTTCATGTAACATGGGATGCTGCATCAGCGGAAAAGGAAGGTTACGACCACTTTATGCTGAAGGAGATTCACGAGCAGCCCAAAGCGATAGAAGAAACCCTGAATCGCAGACTGTCGCCTGAGGGACAGATATGCCTGGATGGCATCCGGTTGACCAAACAGGACATCGAGGCTTTTACCAAGGTTTACATCGTTGCCTGCGGTACCGCCTATCATGCAGGACTGGTGGGAAAATACGTCATTGAAAAGTTTGCACAAA
>CAYLVS010000345.1:0-1566 GCA_964387185.1 uncultured Oscillospiraceae bacterium
CCTATTCCTTCCCCGTCGAATTTCTCTCTGGGCATTAAGGTCTTTGGAACATCGTCCATGGTACCCTCACCGGAAAACAGGGCTTTTGCCGCATCCTGCGCCTTCTGTGCTTCCTCTTCCCCGTGGACCAGTTTCGTCACTTCAAAAGCTAGAATTTCTTTTGCCCGGTTGATTTTCGCATCCTTCAAAGATGAAAGTTCTTCGACTTCTTCCATGGGCAGGAAGGTTAGCATAGAAAGACAGGTGTGCACGTCGGCATCCTCAACATTTCTCCAGTACTGGTAGAACTCATAAGGCGTAGTTTTGTCCGCATCCAGCCAAAGAGCGCCCTTCTGGGTCTTGCCCATTTTCTTGCCTTCGCTGGTAGTGAGCAGCGCGAAGGTCATTCCGTACACCTGCTCCTGTTCCTCTCTGCGCACCAAATCTACACCGGCCAGTATATTGGACCACTGGTCGTCTCCTCCAAACTGCATTTTGCAGTTGTAACGGCGGTAGAGTTCGAGAAAATCATAGCCCTGCATCAGCATATAATTAAACTCCAGGAAAGTCAGCCCCGTCTCCAGGCGCTGCTTGTAGCACTCTGCCGCAAGCATCCGGTTTACGGAGAAGTGCCTGCCTATGTCCCGAATGAAATCTACATACTTAAGATTCAGCAACCAGTTGGCATTGTTGTCGCATATCGCCTTCCCTCCATCGAAATCGATGAAGCGGCTAAAGGTTTCCTTGAATTTATCTCCATTTTCTTGTATGGTCTCCGGGGTCATCATCGTACGCATATCCGTCCTGCCGGAGGGGTCGCCGATCATGGCTGTTCCCGCACCGATGAGCACGACAGGCGTGTGGCCGTATTTCTGCATATACATCATAATAATGACCTGCATGAAGTGCCCTACATGGAGGGAATCTGCAGTGGGATCAAAGCCGATATAGAAGGCGACATTCTCCTTTGCAAGCAGTTCCCGAATCTCTTCCTCGTGGGTGGTCTGCTTGATGAAGCCTCTTTCCTTCAGCACATCGAATACATTGGTGTGCTTGCTTACATTGTCGCTGATCTCATACATTTTACACTACTCCTTACTCTACCAATCCTTGTTCTTATCTATTATTATCTTTATTTCGTTCCATAGAGCCTGTCTCCCGCATCTCCCAGACCCGGTACGATGTAGGCGTGCTCGTCGAGATGGCTGTCCTTGGCCGCAATGAATATGTCCACATCCGGGTGAGCTTCCTGCAACACCTTGATACCTTCAGGAGCTGCAATCAGGCACAGAAAAATGATATTTTTACCTCCCCGGGCTTTGATGAAGTCAATGGAGGCCGCTGCCGATCCGCCCGTGGCAAGCATTGGGTCTACGACGAAAACCTGTCTGCGGTTGATATCGGAAGGAAGCTTGCAGTAATACTCAACAGGACAGTGGGTGTCAGGGTCCCGGTACAGCCCGATATGGCCAACCTTTGCGTTGGGAATCAAGGCCTGCATGCCTTCTACCATTCCCAGTCCGGCCCTTAAGATCGGTACGATGGCGATATCTTCGCCTTTCAGCATGAACATTTTTGCCTTACACA
>CAYLVS010000346.1:0-1547 GCA_964387185.1 uncultured Oscillospiraceae bacterium
CGTCAATATCGTGACGAATCTGGCAGAATGGGATCCGGATGTAAATGCGACAGTGGATGCGGGCACGACGGTCACAGATGCGGTAGCGCCGATGGACAGCAGTCGCTTTATAGACATGGTGGGGAACGGAGAATATCTGATCTACGAAAACGGTAAAATGATCAAGTCATCTCCCAGCTCAGAATCTATAAATCAGAACATAAGAGGTAACGACAGATATTTAGAAGAACACTTTTATGAGCAATACAATCCGGAACTCAAGGTATATTTTGCCTTTGATGAAAGCCACCTTTCCGCTAAGGAAGAGGTGTTCCGGGAAAGCAAAGCAGAAGTACTTAAATGGATACCCATTGTGGTAGCCTGTGCACTGATCACCATCGTAGCTCTGATATTTGCCATTGTGCTGACCGGAAGGAAGGATCCGGAGGGGAACAGGCCCAGCTATCGAATCGACAGAGTATTTACGGAACTACAGCTTCTCATCATTGCCGGATGTTTCTTTGGAGGTGGTTTCCTCTTTATAGAAATTCTATTACAAAGCTTACAATACAGTCCTCATTACCTGGGGGCTATAACTCCCATGAGCTCTGCCAGTTTGATTCAGATGGGAGCGGCGGCCTTGGTAGGTCTGGCTTCTGCTACCCTCGGACTGCTGTTCATACTGTCCTGCGTCAGGAACATAAAAGCAGAACGGTTTCTAAAGAACTCCCTTATCTTCCGGATCCTATCAGGAATATTCCATGGCATCCGTGCGGTGTATCATGGCGGAAGCATCATGCGAAAAGTGGTTCTCATCACCCTGGCCGTCTGTCTCCTTTCCGCTACGGTCGTGCTGGCTCCCGTGGTGGGCGTTCTCATCCTGATTCTGGCGCCCAAGTGGGTAAGGAAATATGAAGAGATCAGAAAAGGTGTATCGGAAGTGAGTAACGGCAATCTGACCTACAAGATCCCCGTAACGGGAGAGGGAGAATTGGACGAGTTAGCCACTGAAATCAACAAGATCTCCGCTGCGTCCAATATTGCTATACAGAATGAATTAAAAAACCAGAGATTGAAAACGGATTTAATATCCAACGTATCTCACGATTTGAAGACCCCCTTGACCTCTATTATAACCTATATCGATTTATTGAAGACGGAGGGACTGGACAGCGAAAATGCGCCACAGTATCTGGACGTTTTGGACCAGAAGAGCGAGCGATTACAGAAGCTCACGGAAGACCTGTTTGACGCGGCGAAAGCCTCCAGCGGGGCCATTCCGGTGCGGTTGGAGACTGTAGATATGCTCTCTCTCATCAACCAAGGCTTAGGCGAAATGGCGGCAAGGATCGAAGCATCCGGCTTAGATTTCATAGTAAATGCAAAAGAAGAGCGCTACTACGTTCAGGCTGACGGACAACTGCTCTGGCGGGTGGTGGAAAACCTATTAGGCAACGTGCTAAAATACGCGCTTCCCGGATCCAGGGTTTATATCGACCTGAAAGAGGTCGCGGGGATAAATGGCAAAGATGCACAGGTGTTGCTGGAGATTAAGAACATTTCCAAGA
>CAYLVS010000347.1:0-1518 GCA_964387185.1 uncultured Oscillospiraceae bacterium
CATGGCAATGGGAACCCGTAAATATTAAGGAAGAAGATAAACCTTTTGATGCTCATATTCCGGGAGTGAGACGGAATCCAATTATGACAGATGCCGATATGGCGCTTAAAATGGATCCCGAATACCGGAAAATCTGTGACCGCTTCTATAAAGACCCGGAGGCTTTTGCTCAAGCCTTTGCAAGGGGATGGTTCAAGCTGACCCACCGCGACCTGGGACCAAAAACCCGCTATCTTGGTCCTGATGTTCCAAAAGAAGACCTTATCTGGCAGGACCCGATCCCTTCTGTTGACTATACACTTTCAGAAGCAGAAATTGAGGAATTGAAGTCGAAACTGTTAAACTGCGGCTTAACACGTACGGAGTTGATCAACACTGCCTGGGACAGCGCACGAACATTCAGAAGTTCCGACTACAGGGGCGGCGCAAACGGAGCCAGAATTCGTCTGGCCCCTCAGATTGACTGGGAAGGAAATGAACCCGTACGTCTGAAGAAAGTTCTGGCAAGTCTTGAGAAAATTCAGTCAGGCATGAACAAGAAAGTAAGCCTTGCCGACCTTATCGTTCTGGGAGGAAGCGCTGCCGTTGAGAAGGCTGCTCAGGATGCCGGATTCAGCATAAAGGTTCCGTTCAGTCCCGGACGTGGTGACGCAAGCCCCGAAATGACCGATGCGGAATCATTCGAACCGCTTGAACCGATACATGACGGCTACAGGAACTGGGTCAAAAAAGAATACGTAGTGAAACCCGAAGAGCTGTTGCTCGACAGAACACAACTTATGGGACTGACTGCTCTGGAAATGACAGTTCTTATTGGTGGTATGCGTGTTATGGGGACAAACTACGGCGCAACCAAACATGGAGTATTTACTGACAGGATAGGTGTCTTAAGCAACGATTTCTTCGTCAATCTCACTGATATGAGATATACATGGAGGCCTGTCTCAGACGATCTTTATAACATCGCGGACAGAAAAACCGGCGAAACGAGATGGACAGCAACAAGAGTTGACCTGGTTATTGGCTCTAATTCCGTTCTTCGTTCCTATGCCGAGGTTTATGCTCAGGATGACAACAAGGAAAAATTTGTGAGGGACTTTGTAAAAGCCTGGGTAAAAGTGATGAATGCAGATCGCTACGATCTGAGAAAATAATCAGGTTGTTGACATGGAATATTTAAAGAACGATCCGGTGGTTGTATCTGCCGGATCGTTTATTGTTTAAGGTGGAGAAAAAAGAAATATGCCATTCATCTCTAAAGCGGAGGTATAATTCTTCATCTTTGACTATTAAATAGATTTCAGGATTGCCATGAGAACCAACACAACAATTTTCTTCCTGTTCTTTCTTTTATTCTTCTCCTGCAGGAATGAGAAAATATTCACTCCGGAAGGTTCAGAATTAATTTCCTCTTACCCTCTTACAATCAATGTAAATGAAGGATTGAAAAATCAAGCCACACTCAGGCTGAGTGAAGTTGCTGACAGCATCAGATACGTAATTCTTTCGGAAGAAAGG